>JBQCJL010000425.1:0-15366 GCA_051952795.1 Marmoricola sp. | reverse complement strand
GCGCAGACCACGGCCTTGGCACCCTCGCCGACCGCGACCGACAACGCCACCGTCATGCCGCGGTCCTTGAACGACCCGGTCGGGTTGTTGCCCTCCACCTTGAGCCATACCTCGCCCCCGGTCACCTCCGACAGCCAGGCCGAGGGGACCATCGGGGTGCCGCCCTCACGCAAGGTGATGGTCGGAGTGCCCTCGGGGATGTCGAGGCGGTCGGCGTACTCCTCGAGCACACCGCGCCACTGACGCGAAACGTTTGTCACGAGGCAGACCCTTCCAGTCCTTCCACCCGCATCACCGACGAGACGTCGCGGACGTGGCTCATGCTGCGCAGCGTGCTGACCGTGGCGGCGAGGTCCGCGTCGCTGGCCGCGTGCGAGACGACGACGAGCTGCGCGTCGTCGCCGCGACCCTCCTGGCGGACGGTCTGGATCGAGACCCCATGCTCGGCGAAGGCCTGGGCCACGCCGGCCAGGACGCCCGCCTTGTCGTCCACGTCGATCTGGACGTGATACCTCGTCTGGGTCTGCCCCATCGGCAGGATGGGCAGGCCGGCGTAGGCCGACTCCCCTGCCCCGCTCGCTCCGGTGAGCCGGTGGCGAGCCACGGTCACCAGGTCACCGAGGACGGCGCTCGCGGTGGGTGATCCGCCGGCGCCGGGGCCGTAGAACATCAGCTGTCCGGCGGCTTCGCTCTCGACGAACACGGCGTTGTACGCCCCCTGCACGCTGGCCAGGGGATGACTGCGGGGAATCAGCGCCGGGTGCACCCGGGCCGACACGGCGGGGTCACCGTCCGCGCCGGTCTCGACGGCGCAGATCGCGAGAAGCTTGACGACGCAGCCCATCGCCTTGGCCGAGGCCACGTCGCGGGCGGTGACCTCGGAGATGCCTTCGCGGTAGACGTCGGCGGCCCGCACCCGCGTGTGGAAGGCGAGGCTGGCGAGGATCGCGGCCTTGGCGGCGGCGTCGAAGCCCTCGACGTCCGCGGTGGGGTCAGCCTCGGCATAGCCGAGCTGCTGTGCCTCCTCGAGCGCCTCGCTGAACCCCGCGCCGGAGGAGTCCATGCGGTCGAGGATGTAGTTGGTGGTGCCGTTGACGATGCCGAGCACCCGGGTGACGCGGTCCCCCGCCAGCGACTCCCGCAGGGGGCGCAGGATCGGGATCGCACCGGCCACGGCGGCCTCGTAGTACAGGTCGCGCTCGGCCTCACGCGCGGCGGCGAAAAGCGTGGCGCCGTCCTCGGCGAGCAGCGCCTTGTTCGCGGTCACCACGCTGGCCCCATGGGCGAGCGCGGTGAGGATCAGGGATCGGGCAGGCTCGATGCCGCCGACGACCTCGATCACCACGTCGACGTCACCGCGAGACACGAGCGCCTCGGCGTCGGTGGTGTACAGCTCCTCGGGAAGATCGACGGCCCGCCTGAGGCCGAGGCGTCGCACCGCGACGCCCACCAGCTCGACGGGAGCGCCCACGCGCTGGGCGAGGTCCTCGCCCTGGTGGGTGAGCAGGTGAGCGACCTGCGATCCGACGACGCCGCAGCCGATCATCGCGACGCGGATCGGTCGGGTCTGGGAGCTCATGGGGGTCATCCTCCCATTCCGCCGTCGGTCGCCAGCAGGTCGTCCAGCGTCTCCCGGCGCAGCACCACCGTCATCTCGCCGTCCTTGACGGAGATGACCGGCGGGCGCAGGACATGGTTGTAGTTGCTGGCCATCGAACGGCAGTAGGCGCCGGTTCCCGGGACCGCGAGCAGATCGCCGATGGCGATGTCGGCTGGGAGGAACTCGTCACGGACGACGATGTCACCCGACTCGCAATGCTTGCCGACGACCCGGCTCAGGCGAGCCTCGCTGCCGGTGGTGCGGCTGGCGACGGTGGCGCTGTAGTCGGCGCCATAGAGCGCGGTGCGGATGTTGTCGCTCATTCCGCCGTCGACGGAGACGTAGACCCGGCTGAGACCGCCGTCGAGCTCGACCTCCTTGACCGTCCCGACCTCGTACACCGTGCACATGGCCGGTCCGACGATGGCGCGACCGGGCTCGATGGAGAGGTGGGGCACCGGCAGATCCCGGGCCCGGCACTCCTCGGTCACGATCTTGGTGAGCTCGATGGCCAGTTGCGAGGCGTCCGAGGGGTCGTCCTGCGTGGTGTAGGCGATGCCGAAGCCTCCGCCGAGGTCCAGCTGCGGCATCGTGACGGCGATCTCGTCCGACACCCGCGCGTGCAGGGCCAGAACGCGCCGCGCGGCCACCTCGAAGCCGGCGGTGTCGAAGATCTGGCTCCCGATGTGACTGTGCAGGCCGAGCAGCTCCAAGCCCTCGGCCTCGGAGACGCGGCGAGCCGCCTCGAAGGCGTCCCCGCTGCTGATCGAGAAGCCGAACTTCTGGTCCTCGTGTGCGGTGGCGATGAACTCGTGGGTGTGCGCCTCGACGCCTGCGGTCACCCGCAGCATCACCCGAGCGGTACGACCGAGCTCGCGCGTCAGCGCGACCAGCCGATCGATCTCATCGAACGAGTCGACGATGATGCGTCCGACGCCGAGCTCGACGGCCTTGGCCAGCTCGGCCAGCGACTTGTTGTTGCCATGGAGCCCGATGCGCTCCATCGGGAAGCCGGCGCGCTCCGCGACCGCGAGCTCTCCGCCCGTGCAGACGTCGAGGCAGAGCCCCTCCTCGTCGATCCATCGTGCGATGGTCGTGCAGAGGAAGGCCTTGCCCGCGTAGTAGACGTCGGCACCCGCGAACGCGTCCCGGAAGGCGCGCGCGCGACGGCGGAAGTCCACCTCGTCGAGCACGTATGCCGGCGAGCCATGGGTCGCCACCAGATCCGTGACGGACACGCCGCCGATCTCGAGGACGCCGTCGACCTTGTGCGCGGTGGTCGACCACAGGTGCGCGACGAGCGCGTTCACGTCGGCGGGCTCGCGGAGCCACTCCGGGCGCATGGTCACATCCTCTCGGGCGCGGAGACGCCGAGGAGGTCCAGACCGTTGGCGATCACGGTTCGGGTCGCGTGCACCAGCACGAGTCGTGCCTCGTTCGTCGGGCTCACCGGCTCGTCTCCCTGGGGCAGCATGCGGCACTCCTTGGTGTCGTACCACTTGTTGAACACCGAGGCGGTGTCCTCGAGGTAGCGCGCCACCCGATGCGGCTCGCGCAGCTCCGCCGCACTGGCGACCACGCGCGGGAAGTCGGCGAGGGCGCGCAGGAGCTCCCCGTCCCGCTCGTGGCTCAGCAGACTCGGGTCGAAGCCTCCGTCAAGATCGGGCAGGGCCATGCCCAGGTCGGTGGCATTCGCGATCATGCGGCACGCGCGCGCATGGGCGTACTGCACGTAGTAGACCGGGTTGTCGTTGGACGCCTTGGTGATCTCGGCGACGTCCAGGACCAGCGGACTGTCGGCCGGGTAGCGCGCGAGTGAGTAGCGCAGTGCGTCGACACCGATCTCCTCGGCCAGCTCGTTGAGCGTCACGATGGTGCCGGCTCGCTTGGAGAGCTTGAGCTCCTGGCCGTCGCGCAGGATCTTGACCAGCTGACCGATCAGCACATCGAGCGTCTGCGCCGGGTCGTCACCGACGCAGGCCGCCATCGCCTTGAGTCGGCCCACGTAGCCGTGGTGGTCGGCTCCCAGCAGGTAGATGCACCGATCGAAGCCGCGGCTGCGCTTGTTGAGGTAATAAGCAGTGTCGGAGGCGAAGTAGGTGAGCTCGCCATCGGACTTGATGAGCACCCGGTCCTTGTCGTCACCGAAGTCCGTGGTCCGCATCCACAGGGCGCCACCGTCCTCGAAGACGTGCCCCAGCTCCTCAAGACGCTTGAGGGTGTCCGGAACATGCCCGTCCTCGTGGAGCGAGAGCTCGGAGAACCACACGTCGAAGTGCGTGTGGAAGTACGCGAGCTGATCCTGCTGCTCCTTGAGCTGGATCGCATATCCCAGGCTGCGTACGGCGGCCAGACGCTCGGGCTCGGGGAGGTCGAAGACACCGGGCTGGGCCGCGCCGACGAGCTTGGCGAGATCGTCGATGTAGGCACCGGCGTAACCGTCCTCCGGTGCCGGAGCACCGGCGGCCGAGGCGATGATCGATGCGGCGAAGGTGTTCATCTGGTTGCCGCGATCGTTGATGTAGAACTCGCGCGTCACATCGGCGCCGGCGGCCGAGAGAACGCGCCCGATCGCGTCACCCAACACCGCCCAGCGGGTGTGGCCGAGGTGCAACGGACCGGTCGGGTTCGCCGAGATGAACTCGACGTTGATCCGGGTGCCGGCCAGCAGGTCGGACCGCCCGTACGCGGCGCCGGCGGCGACGATGTCCGCGGCCACCCTGCCCTGCGCACCGGCCTCGACGGTGATGTTGAGGAAACCGGGACCGGCGATGTCCACCTTGGCGACGCCCTCGGAGGCCTCGAGCTCGGTGGCGAGCAGCCCGGCGAACTCGCGCGGGTTCATCCCCGCCTTCTTGGCGAGCTGCAGCGCGACGTTGGTGGCGTAGTCGCCGTGCTCCTTGCTGCGCGGCCGCTCGACGGCAACGGTCGTGGGCAGCTCCGTGAGTACGATCGCGCCTCGCTCGACCAAGGCGGTCAAGGCGGCGGTGATCAGGGCGGAGAGCTGCTCGGGAGTCACCGGCCAAGGGTATCGGCGCTGGAACCATGTCTTTGCATCAATATCGAAGCGGGGTTGGCCGTGCGGTAGCCTCTCCTCCGGCCCGTTTGCGGTCGATGCCTCCGTAGCTCAGGGGATAGAGCACTGGTTTCCGGTACCAGGTGTCGCAGGTTCGAATCCTGCCGGAGGCGCTTCACAGATCTGGCTGGGTCTAGGTGGAATCCCAAGGCCACCAGGTGACCCGCCGTTTCCACCTTGACGGGCGGAACTCCCAGCGTCGAAGAGCCCAAGGGCCGGCGGCGTACCGTGGACACATGACCGATGAAGCTCGGGACGAAGAGTGGCCCACGCATTGTCCGGCTTGCGGCACCGAGCTGGCGTCGGCGGTGATCGACTTCGACCCCACGAATGAGAAGCGTGCGGAGTTCAATCCCGGCGAGATGGCGGCGGTCGACTATTGCCCGAACCCGGAGTGCCCGCTGAAGGCCGAGGCCTGACCGGCCCTCAGTCCGACCCGCTGGTGAAGAGGTGCGTCGATACCGTGGGCGGACCGTCGGCTCGCGTGGCATTCGGCCTCGCGCGATGCACGCGTCCCGCCGGGCCTTCGGCGAAGGCCAGGAGCAGGTTGTCGGTCACCGTCCGCACGAACGCATAGGTCCCCGCCGTCAGCCCCGGCGTGAAGTTGTAGTCACCCAGCGCACCGACCCATCCGTCGGTGCCGGCGGCCCACACCGCTGCCCCCGAGCGCACCGTGTAGTAGGTGGACTCGGCGAGGCACTGCAGGCCGTGGCAGGTGGCGGGCGATCGCCCGACGATCTCGAGGGTCCGAGGAGAGTCGGGGCCGGGGTTGACGGTGTCGATCTCCGGACCGACCAGGCCGGGGTAGGCGCTGCCGCGATGGGCTCCGGTGTTCGCGAACGCGAAGAAGTCGGGTTGATACACCCGGAAGGGCGCGTCGGCACCCAGCGCGGAGAACTGAACCCCGGCCACGCGACTCTCCGGCAGCGGCTCGACGAGGTAGCGGAAGTGCGTCGTCCGGAGCTCCGGGCGCTGCGCGGTGATCGGGTCGGAGGCGGTCTTGTAGCAGATGACGAGGTGATCGGCGCCGAGCGTGGTCGTCCCGAGGCGGACCTGCCACCACAGTTGATTGGCGCCGAAGAAGAGCAGGTTGGTCCCGCGATCACGAGCCTTGAGGACCGTCTGGCGCTCCCCCATCGTCCAGTACTCGTCGTGGCCGTCGGTCATCAACGTGCGGGCCCCGGCCAGGACGGTCGGCCGCGTCGCGACGTCGATATCCGTCAGGTAGGCCATCGGCAGGCCAAGGCGCTCGCTCTCGGCCACCAGTGGCTGCTCGAACCGCAGGATCCTCGAGGGCAGGTACACATCGAACGGCCGGTTGAAGCTGTCCGCATAGGCACGCGATCGCGCCCGGTGATCCGGTCCGGTGTAGAGGCTGCGACCACCCCAATGGTTGTAGGCCTGCATCGTCATGGCGGAGAACATGAAGACGGTGCGGTCACGGGTCGAGGGCGAGCGCACGATCAACGGGACGAAGCTCTCGCGACCGGCGAGGGTGGTCAGCTTGATGAGGTAGACGCCTGGCGGCCACGTCTGGTCGATCGTCACCGTCGGTCGCCAGGGCGCCGTCACCGTACGCGTGCTCGGGCTGACGATCGCACGGGCCTGGTGGACGGGCGGATACCAACAGGACGACGCGTACAGACGTGCGCCGCGGCCGCCGTAGTAGCCCAGACGGTAGGCGCGCCAGCGCCACGTCTCGAGGGCGCTGACGCGCAGGCTGAAGCTGCTACCCGGCGCGACACTGATCTGGGAGGCGAAGCCCTGCAGGAGGTCATGTGCCCGCTTGCGAGCATGAGGGCGCCACGCATTGGTACCCACGCTCTGGTTCTCCAACGCCGTCCAGCCCGGTGCCGACCATACGGCGGCGGGGACCGTCAGATTCGTCGGGTGGCAGGCATCGAGATCGAGCGATGCCTTCACCGGCGCGGCCGTCAACAGGTTGAGGACGAGAGCTACGACGGCGACGCCTCCCAGCGCGCCCAACCCCGCCGTGAGGGCGCGCCGCATCACAGGTCTGTTCCCCCGCATCGGGCCCTCCTCGACTAGCAGAGCGACCCGTACCTCGCGAGATGCTCTGGGTGATCAGATTCCGCCGGAATGATGAAGAGAACCTGACAACGCGCTGATGCGCTGTTGGGAACTTGCGGCGCGCGTAGCGTGACCACATGGCCACCGTCGCCCTCTTCCATCACGCGCTGGGCCAGACCCCGGGCTTCCACGCCTTCGCCGAGACGCTGCGCGACGCGGGACACCTCGTGCACGCGCCCGACCTCTTCGAGGGACGGACCTTCGAGTCGATCGAGGCCGGGATGGCCTTTGCCGAGCAGCTCGGCTTTCCCGACCGCATCCTCACCCGAGCCCAAGAGGCGACCGCCGACCGACCGGCGGATGTCTACGCGGGGTTCTCGCTCGGCGTCGTCCCAGCCCAGTTCCTCGCCCAGACGCGAGAGGGCGCGCGAGCCGCGCTCCTCTTCTACTCCTGCGTTCCGCCGGAAGCGCTCGGGACCGCGTGGCCGCCGAGCCTGCGCGGGCAGATCCACGGCATGGACGCGGATCCCTTCTTCGTCGACGAGGGCGATCTCGATGCGGCCCGCGCCATCACCGACGGCCATGCCGGTGTCGAGCTCTACCTCTACCGCGGCGACCAGCACTACTTCGCTGAGGCCGGGCTGCCGTCCTACGATCCCGAGGCAGCCGCCCTGCTGACCGAACGCACGCTGCGCTTCCTCAGCGAGCTCTAGCGCGCCAGCTGTTCGACGAAGACGACCTGCAGCTCGCCGACCAGGAAGCCCAGGACGGCGCCCACGCAGATCATCAGCAGCTCGTCGTCCTTGAAGACCGGCCGCATGATGCCCTCGTACTCCTCGGGCGTGAGCTGATTCATCTTCTCGACGATCAGATCCTCGATGCCCAAGGTGCGCTGGGCGTAGTCCTTGGCATGCTCCATGGTCTCGGGGAGGCGGGCGAGCATCGTCGTCACCACCTTGTCCTTCATCCTCTGGTAGCGCTGCGTGCCGACGGCGAGGGTCACCAGTGACCGCGAGGCGCCGAGCTCGGCGTCGAGGGTGTCGGCCACCTCCTGGCCGATCACGGCGAACAGGTGGTCGGAGGTCGGCCCGTTGAGGATCGCCTCCATCATCGCGTCGACCGCGAAGATGTCGTTGGCCATCAGGCGCGCATAGTCGCGGGTCACCTGCTCGCGCTCGGCGTGGAGCACGCCTCGCAGCGGGATGAAGCCGAGGAGCTTGCGCTCGTGCCGCGGGATGAAGATCAGATTGAGGGCGAGCCAGTCGCTGGCGAAGCCGGTGAAGAACCCGAACGCCGGCATCACCCAGACGTTGTGGAAGAAGCCCCACGCGAACATCTGGACGGTTCCGATGACCAGGCCGAAGTAGATGCCGCTGCGCCGGATGAACTGCACCGCCGCCCCGCCGAGACCCTTCATCAGATCGTTCAGCTGGGCCTTGTTGCGCACCAGGATCTGAACGGCCAGATACTGCAGGTCGACGAATCTGCTGAGATCCGCGCGCATCCGGCCGATGATCCGCTCGACGACCTGGGGCGCGGTCGCCTGCACCCGCTCCTGGACCGCGCGCCGCCCGGAGGCCGGCAACGAGTCCCAGAGCCCGGGGCGGAGGTAGTCGATCAGCTCACGCGCCATCGCATCCACCGTGTACTGAAGCGGCTCGCGCAGCTCCTCGACGGCCTCCTGCGCATTGATCCGGTCGAGCATCTCCTCGGGCTTGAGGAGATTCTTGGTCAGCAGCTCGATCGTCATCGACGCCGTCTTGCCCGCACGGCGCGGCACCACGCCTTGCCAGCCGATCGGCCCGATGCCCTTGAACTCGAGCGGCTTGTAGAGCATCTGGATGGCCACCAGCTTGGTCACATACCCCACGACGGCCGCGACGATCGGCATCGACAGGTAGATGACCCAGTTGAGCTTGAAGTCATGGACGATCTGCGACCAGCTCTGGATCAGCGGGAGCGCGGTCGTCACTCGCCCGTCGCGCCGTTCTCATCCGAGGCTGCCGCCCACAGCGCCAGCCCGAGGCCGGAGAGCCGCAGGGTCTGGCGCTCGACCCGCGCCGGAACCGGTCCGCGGCTAGCCTCCTTGAGCGCCTTGAGGACCGCGGTGTCCGCGCAGAGGATCTCGTATTCGACCTTGAGCGCGGGGTCCTCGGGCCCGATCTCCACCAGCCCCAGCGTGAGCAGGTGGCTGACGTAGGTGGGGGTCTGGGCGCTGAGGGCGAGGTTGGCGGTCTTGCCGACCAGGGACATGTTCTCCAGGACGACCTCGTTGACCAGTCCACCGCGGGTGCGGCGGTAGACGTTGACCAACGGCGAGGCGGACCCATCCGAGAGCGCTCCGACGATGCGCGCCTCGTCCGGGACGAGCTGGTCGAGGATCTTGTGGAAGAGCTCCTGCTGACCACCGAGGGTGGTCTGGTCCACCGCCTGCCGCAGCAGCCGGCCCAGCTTCGAGTTCAGGCCCTCGACGCGCGGGGTCGTTCCCGGGGGCGCCGGCGGCAGCGCGGGACGGGAGGCAGCCTCGAGTCGTGCCTCCAGGAGACCCAGCGCGGTGCGCTCCGACCACCGGGCCACGGACGCCGCCGAGCGCAGCGTGCGGGCCCCGACGGAGAGCACGGCTCCGACGCCGGGAAGTCCCGATGAGTTGTCCACGGCCCCAGATTCTTCCCCTTCAGGAGCAACCCTGTAAAAGGGGTCAGTGCCGGGCGTGGCCGAGCGCACAACCCCTCTTGCGAGATTTCTCGTCCCGCTCCGTGAACTCGGGCCTTGACCGGACTAGCCTGTGCAGCGTTAGCCACGCACGCGACCCACATTAAGAAGAGGCGATCTAGCCCGTGCCCGAGTCCTCGGAAAATCCGCTGTCAGCCTTCGGCGCCAACGAATGGCTCGTCGATGAGATGTACGAGAAGTACCAGCGGGACCCGAAGAGCGTCGACCCGTCCTGGGGCGACTTCTTTAAGACCTACAACGGAAACGGCGCTGCGCCCTCGACGGCTCCCGCTGCGGTGAAGGCAGCGGCCCCGGCCAAGACCCCGCCGGCTCCGGCTTCGACCCCCGGTCCCGCTCCGACTCCGGTAGCCAAGCCCGCGGCCACCCCGACGCCGACTCCCGCGGCAGCCGCTCAGACCACCAAGGCACCCGCCCCGGCTCCCTCGGCCGACGCGACCTACACCACGCTGCGCGGCATCCCGGCGGCGACGGCCAAGAACATGGAGGTCTCCCTCGGCGTTCCGACCGCGACCTCGGTCCGCAACCTCCCGGTGAAGCTGCTGTGGGACAACCGCATCGTCATCAACAACCACCTCAAGCGCGCCCGCGGCGGCAAGGTCTCCTTCACCCACCTGATCGGCTACGCGATCGTGCGCGCGGCCGCGGCCATGCCCGAGATGAACAACACCTACGCCGAGGTCGACGGCAAGCCGACGCTAGTGACCCCACCGCACATCAACCTCGGTCTCGCGATCGACCAGCAGAAGCCCGACGGCACCCGGCAGCTCGTGGCCCCGTCGATCAAGGCCTGCGAGGACATGAACTTCGCGCAGTTCTGGACGGCCTACGAGGAGATCATCCGCAAGGCGCGCGACAACAAGCTGACGATGGACGAC
Source organism: Marmoricola sp. (assembly GCA_051952795.1). GTDB lineage: Bacteria > Actinomycetota > Actinomycetes > Propionibacteriales > Nocardioidaceae > Marmoricola. The sequence continues at coordinate 5,051 of JBQCJL010000425.1, read as the reverse complement.
TACCAGGGGACGACCATCTCCCTGACCAACGTCGGCGGGCTCGGCACCAACAACTCGGTCCCTCGCCTGAGGGCCGGTCAGGCCGCCATCATCGGCGTCGGCTCGATGGACGACCCGCCGGAGTTCCAGGGCGCCTCCGAGGAGACGCTGACCCGCAACGCGGTCAGCCGGATCATGACGATCACCTCGACCTACGATCACCGGGTCATCCAGGGCGCTCAGTCGGGAGAGTTCCTGCGTCGCATCCACGGCCTCCTGCTGGGCGAGGAGGGCTTCTACAACGACATCTTCCGCGCGCTGCGGATCCCCTACGAGCCGATCAAGTGGAACAACGACGTCGCGGCCAACCACGACGAGGACGTCAGCAAGCAGGCGCGCATCCTGGAGCTGATCCACGCCTACCGCGTGCGCGGCCACCTGATGGCGGACACCGACCCGCTCGAGTACAAGCAGCGCAGCCACCCCGACCTCGAGATCGAGTCGCACGGCCTGACCCTGTGGGATCTCGACCGCGAGTTCGCCACCGGCGAGTTCGGTGGCGAGCGCCGCTTCATGAAGCTGCGCAGTGTCCTGGGCATCCTGCGTGACTCCTACTGCCGCACGCTCGGCATCGAGTACATGCACATCATGGATCCGGATCAGCGCCGCTGGATCCAGGAGCGGGTGGAGCAGCCGTTCAGCAAGCCACCGCGCGAAGAGCAGCTGCGCATCCTGATGAAGCTCAACCAGGCCGAGGCCTTCGAGACCTTCCTGCAGACCAAGTTCGTCGGCCAGAAGCGGTTCAGCCTCGAGGGTGGCGAGACCACCGTCCCGCTCATCGATCAGCTGTGCGAGTGCGCGGCCGACGCCGACCTCGACGAGGTCGCGATCGGCATGGCCCACCGTGGCCGCCTCAACGTGCTGGCCAACATCGTGGGCAAGTCCTACAACCAGATCTTCCGCGAGTTCGAGGGCAACATCGACCCGCGCACGGTTCAGGGCTCGGGCGACGTCAAGTACCACCTCGGCGCCGAGGGCGAGTTCGTGGCCGGCTCCGGCAACCGGATCAACGTGTCGGTCGCGGCGAACCCCTCGCACCTGGAGACGGTCGACCCGGTCCTGGAGGGCATCGCGCGAGCCAAGCAGGACGTGCTCAACAAGGGCGCCCAGTACCCGGTGCTGCCGGTGCTGATCCACGGTGACGCGGCCTTCGCCGGTCAGGGTGTGGTGGCGGAGACGCTCAACCTGTCACAGCTGCGCGGCTACCGCACGGGCGGGACCATCCACGTGGTCGTCAACAACCAGGTCGGCTTCACCACGGCCCCCGCCGCGTCCCGCTCGTCGCTGTACTGCACCGACGTCGCACGCATGGTCCAGGCGCCGATCTTCCACGTGAACGGTGACGACCCCGAGGCGTGCATCCGGGTCGCCCGACTCGCCTTCGAGTACCGGCAGGCGTTCAAGAAGGACGTGGTCATCGACCTGGTCTGCTACCGCCGTCGCGGCCACAACGAGGGCGACGACCCGTCGTACACGCAGCCGCTGATGTACGACCTCATCGAGCAGAAGCGCTCCACGCGCAAGCTGTACACCGAGTCCCTCATCGGCCGCGGCGACATCACGGTCGAAGAGGCCGAGCAGGTGTTGATGGACTACCAGAAGAAGCTCGAGAGCGTCTTCACCGAGGTCCGGGAGCTCGACACCAAGCCGGACGAGTGGACCACGGTCCCCGACTACCCCGAGAAGAAGCTGAGCGAGGCACCCACCGCCGTCACCCCCGAGGTGATGAAGCGGATCGCCGACGCCTACGTGACGCCACCGGCCGGCTTCACCGTGCACCCCAAGGTGCTGCCCCAGCTGCAGCGTCGCGCGGCCGGCATCACCGAGGGCCCGATCGACTGGGGAACCGGCGAGATCCTCGCCTTCGGCTCACTCCTGATGCAGGGCCTGCCGGTGCGACTGGCCGGCCAGGACTCCCGCCGGGGCACTTTCGTGCAGCGCTTCGCGACCATCATCGATCGCAACAACGCCGACGAGTGGACCCCGCTGACCAACCTCACCGAGGACCAGGCGCAGTTCTACGTCTACGACTCGCTGTTGTCGGAGTACGCGGCCCTGGGCTTCGAGTACGGCTACTCCGTCGCCCGACCGGACGCCCTGGTGCTCTGGGAGGCGCAGTTCGGTGACTTCGTCAACGGCGCGCAGTCGGTGATCGACGAGTACATCTCCGCGGGTCGCACCAAGTGGGGCCAGGACTCCGGCGTCGTCCTCCTGCTCCCCCACGGCTACGAGGGACAGGGCGCCGATCACTCGTCCGCGCGCATCGAGCGCTTCCTGGCACTGTGCGCCGACAAGGCCATGGTCGTCGCGCAGCCGTCGACTCCCGCGTCGTACTTCCACCTGCTGCGCAAGCACGCGTTGGGCGACATCCACCGACCGCTGATCGTCTTCACCCCGAAGTCGATGCTCAAGCGCAAGGAAGCCGCCTCGCAGCCCGCCGACTTCACCACGGGCGGGTTCCGCAAGGTGATCGGCGACGACACGGTGGACGCGGCCGCGGTCAAGACGGTGCTGCTGGTCTCGGGTCGGCTCACCTGGGATCTGGTGGTCGAGCGCGCCAAGCGCGAGCGCAAGGACGTCGCCATCCTGCGGGTCGAGCAGCTCTACCCCTGGCCGCTCAAGCAGCTTCAGGAGGAGTTGGCCAAGTACCCGGACGCCACCGTCAAGTGGGTCCAGGACGAGCCGGAGAACCAGGGACCGTGGCCGAGCTACTACCTGAACGTGGTGCCGGAGCTCGGACGCCCGATCGTGCCGGTCACGCGTGCTGCCTCCTCGACCACCGCGGTCGGGACCATGAAGCGCCACCAGGCCGAGGCCGCGGACCTGCTCGACCGCGCCTTCGGCTGACCGGAGCCTCATGTACTTCACCGACCGCGGCCTGGAGGAGCTCGAGAGTCGCCGGGGCGACGAGGAGGTCTCGTTCGCGTGGCTCGCCGAGCAGCTCCAGGCCTTCGTCGACGCCCACCCCGAGTTCGAGACCGCCATCGAGCGCCTGGCCACCTGGCTGGCCCGACTCGACGACCCCGAGGACTGACCGATGACCGACACCCTGACCAGCTTCACGCGCGATGACCTGACGTTCGACCTCATCGACCAAGGTCCACGCGACGGCGAGATCGTCGTGCTCCTGCACGGCTGGCCGCAGCTGAACACCTGCTGGAACGAGGTGATGGCCCACCTCAACGAGGCCGGCTACCGCACCATCGCCCCCAACCAGCGCGGCTTCGCGAAGGGGGCGCGCCCCCCGGGCCGGTACGCGTACCGGATGAGCCAGCTGGTGGCGGACATCGCGGCGCTGCTCGACGAGATCGGCCAGCCCGTTCACTTGGTCGGCCACGACTGGGGCTCCGCCATCGCCTTCATGACCGCGATCGAGCATCCCGACAAGGTCCGGACCCTGACAGGTGTCTCGGTCCCGCATCCCAGTGCCTTCATCAAGGCGATGCCGAGGGGTCAGATCAAGGACTCCTGGTATATGGCGGCGTTCAACGTGCCGTTCCTGCCCCAGCGCATCCTCAGTGATCCGCGACGGGCCGAGCTGGCACTGAAGGTGAAGGCGAAGATGCCCGCGCGCGCCTTCGAGAGCTACCTGCGCGACTTCGCCGAACAGCCCGAGCGGATGCGGACCTGCTTCGGCTACTACCGCGCGATTCCGTTCGCGTCGCCTCGGTCACTGCGACCGGTGATGGTGCCGACCAGCTTCATCTGGAGCGACCACGACGTCGCGATCTCGCGTGTCGCCGCTGAGCTGTGCGGGGACTACGTCAGTGCGGACTACCGCTTCGAGGTGATCGAGAGCGCATCCCACTGGCTGCCCGACGAGGAGCCCGAGGAAGTGGCCCGCCTCATCGAGAAGCGGATCCGCGGCTAGATCGCTCGCGGCTCACTCCTGCACGATGGTGATACCCGCGGTCGTCGGGACCACGATCAGGCTGCCGTAGAGCGCCGGTGTGGCGAAGCGCGTCGTGGCGCCGACGCTGATGTTCGCCAGCGCCTTCCCCGTCCCCGGAGCGAGCGAATAGAGCCGGCCTGCCCGCGGAATGAGCGCCCAGACGCGCTTCCCGCCCACCACGGGCGAGCCGGTGATCGTCCGGTCCGAGACCCACTTCAGGTGGAGATGTCCGGTGCTGTCGACGGTGAGGGCGTGAATCCCGTCGACGCAGGGCAGGTAGACGGTCGCGCCGACCACCGCGGTCCCGCCGAAGGACGGCGACACGGTCAACGACGAGACCTGACCCCCGATCCCGCCGCGACTTCCCTGGTGTAGCACGTAGACCTGGTTCGACTTGCCGCCCTGTACCAGCCACGACGTGCCGACCACGGCGGGCCCGATCGATCCGAGGTCCACGTCGTTCTGGTTCTCCGTCGCCCAGCTGCGAGGGGCGAAGTACCGCTGGAGCACGGCGTCGGTGTTGAACGCGAGGACCGAGTCGCTGTGGTCGTACGGATCGCCGGGCATGGCGGCGCCGTTGCCCACGGCGACCAGCAGCGCCCTACCGCGGGTGAAGACCGGACCGGAGGGCTGCCACATGCCGCCGCCCCGGGCCGTGGGGACCGTGTAGGTGACCGCGCTCCCCCGCCCGCTCAGCGGAATGCCGACCAATCGGCCCTTGTAAGCGCCGCAGTCGCCGGCCAGTCCGCCGAAGGTGACCCACGCCCTGCCCCCGGCGATCGCGATAGCGCCGCGCTGCTGCATCACGGTGGTGGTGACTCCCGGGAAGTCGACGCCGCGCCGCCACCGAACGTGGCCGGTCAGCACATCGACCGCGATCAAGGTGTGGTGCACGCCGCTCGTGCCGGTCTCCGCCACGAAGTACGCGGCTCCCGTGGCGGGGCTGTACGCCGGTGTCCCGGTGATGCCGAGCGGCGAGATGTCACCGCAGGGTCGTTGCGACGCCGGAGACGGAGTGCCGACGTGCGTGCGCCACAGGACCCTGCCGGCGGTGCTCAGACCGTAGGCGGAGTCGTTCTCGGTGGCGGCGATCACGATCCCCCGGGCCACGATCGGAGAT
>JBQCJL010000424.1:0-2353 GCA_051952795.1 Marmoricola sp. | reverse complement strand
GGCCGCCGTAGACGGGCAGGACGTGGATGTTGGGCAGGTGCGCGGCATAGCGCTCGAATGCCTCGGAGACCTGCAGGGCGAGTTCGCGCGTCGGCGCCAGCACGAGGACCTGGGGAAGCTTCTCGCTGGCATCGATCCGCGAGAGGATCGGCAGCGCGAAGGCGGCGGTCTTACCGGTTCCGGTCTGGGCCAGACCGACCACGTGGTGGCCGTCGAGGAGTTGCGGAATGGCCTCAGCCTGGATGGGTGAGGGCGTCTCGTAGCCGACGTCGCTGAGTGCCTGCAGGACTCGCGGGTCGAGATTCAGATCCGCGAAGGTCGTCGCAGTTTCGTCGTTCACCACCCAAGCGTAGGGGCGGTGGGCCTCGCGGGACGAATTGTCGCGTGCGTGAGTGCTGACACGCACCTCAGTAGGATCGTCGCTCGTGCGCACTCCGCTCCGCCTCGCCGCGGCCCTCGCCAGCCTGGCAGTAGCCGGATGTTCGCTGCAGCAGACCAAGGTGGTCCAGCTGCCACCACCGAGCGGCACCAAGACGGTCATCGTCCATCCGAACCAGGCGCTCGACTGGAACGTGCGGTCGAGCTACTTCGCCTCGAGCTCCGTCCAGCTCAGCTACGGCCTGTGCCCGGGTCAGCATCTGGCAGGCAAGCCGCAGGTGGTTCAGAACGCCCACAACGTCTCGATCACGCTGTGGGCCAACCAGGCCACCTGCGCGACTCCTGCCCCCCAGACCATCACGGTTCAGCTCGGTCGGCCTTTGGGCAACCGGGCGCTGACCAACCCCGCGCTGCTGCAGTAGATCGAATTCTCCGATTTTCCTGCGGGCCGCGGAAAAGTGTCGTAAGACTGGTTTCGTGGTCGCGGGGAGGCGACTACCGGTTCGCCTTGGGAGGGGTAGCCATGAGTGCTCTGCTTCAGGAATTCGACGTCACGCCGTTCGACGAGGTCGCGCTGAGCGAGATCGCCTTGCGCGATCTGCTCGATCGCTGCGACCGCCTGCACCGCAGCAACATCCAGCACGAGCCGGCCAGCTGCCTGGTCTGCTTCGAGCATCGCTGACCTTCGGAGGTTGAGGAGGCCCCAAAGGCCGTCAAACCCCGGAGGTTGAGGAGGCCCCAAGGGCCGTCACGAAACCCCGGAGGTTGAGGAGGCCCATAGGGCCGTCACGAAACCTCAGCCGGTGAAGTGGCGCAGGTACGCATCGCCAAGACCGCCTGCGCCCAGCAACGCTGCCAGCGCGCCCAGAATCATGAACGGTCCGAACGGAATGGCCGTCTTGCGACCGGCCTTGCCCAGGCTGATCAGCAGCACGCCCACGACCGAGCCGATGATGAACGCCAGGAACGCTCCCGTGAGCAGCGTCCCCCACGACCAGTAGGCCATGGCTCCCCCGAGGAGCCCAGCGAGCTTCACGTCTCCGAACCCCATCGCACCCTTGGCGATCACCGCGATCGCGTAATAGAAGGCGAAGAGGATCGCGCCGCCCTCGACTGCCCTGAGCAAAGCGTGGGGGTTCCAGTCGATGAGGAGCAGAGCCGCGCCGACGATGTATGACGGCAGCACGATGACATCGGGCAGTCGGTGCACGTCGAGGTCGATGAGTGCCAGAGCGATGCCGATCGCTGCGAGGTAGAGGTAGGCCGGCCACAAACGCGGCTCGTCGGAGAAACGCAGCACCGTTCCCACGAAGAGCGCAGCCGTGCCTGCTTCGACGAGCGGGTAGCGCAAGCTGATCGGTGCCCGGCAGTCGTAGCAGCGCCCTTTGAGGATCAGCCAGCCGATGACGGGCACGTTGTGGCGATTCCGGATCTCATGGCCGCACTCGGGGCAGCGTGAGGCGGGTCTGACGATCGACTCCCCCGCCGGGACGCGGTGGATGACGACGTTCAGGAAGGAGCCGATGGCGAGGCCGAGAACTCCGATGAGCGTCGCCGAGAGGGCGACAGGGATCACTTCTGCTCGGCCCAGCTGAGGATCTGCACCTGGCGTTGACCCGGAAGCGGTGACACCTCGCCCACCACCAAGCAGGTCGGTGTCGCGGACAATGCCGTGCAGACATAGTCCGACAACTCAACGCGAGCAGTGAGAGTCGGCGTGCCCGTCGTACCGCACGGGCCGCCGCCGGTGCACGCATACACGTTTAGATCGACCATGGACACGTTCGACCCGAACCCGTAGCCGGTGTCCGGAAGCGATACCAGCGGGTACCCGAAGGTCTGCTGAGGCTGCGACTGGAACGATGCCCCGTAGGCCACGAGCCCCCAACGCAGAGCGACGAGAGAGCCCGTGCCGTTTCCGGGCTGCAGATTGATGTACCCACTTGGCGCATACACCGCACCCTCCACTACAAAG
>JBQCJL010000423.1:0-6316 GCA_051952795.1 Marmoricola sp. | reverse complement strand
GTCACAGGCAAGGGCGGCACCGGCAAGACCCCGGACGCGGCCGCGCTGGCGCTCGCGTTGGCCTCGCGCGGCAAGAACGTGCTGCTCTGCGAGGTCGAGGCTCGCCAGGGCATCGCCCAGGTCTTCGACATCCCGCCGCTCCCCTACGAGGAGCGGCTCATCGCTCGGGGGGCGCAGGCCGGGCATGGCGATGTCTACGCGATCGCCATCGACGCCGAGGTGGCGCTCCTGGAGTACCTCGACATGTACTACCGGCTGGGCCGGGCCGGGAAGGCCCTGGACCGCTTCGGCGTCATCGAGTTCGCCACCACCATCGCGCCCGGCGTGCGTGACGTGCTGCTCACCGGCAAGGTCTACGAGGCCGCGAAGCGCAACGCTCGCAACAAGGGCGCCCGCACCTACGACGCCATCGTGCTCGACGCGCCGCCCACGGGCCGGATCGCGCAGTTCCTCAACGTCAACGGTGAGCTCGCCGGTCTCGCCCGGGTCGGGCCGATCAAGAATCAGGCCGACACCGTGATGACGCTCATGCATTCGGAGCAGACGGCCGTGCACCTCGTCACGATCCTCGAGGAGATGCCGGTGCAGGAGACCATCGACGGCGTCGCCGAGCTGCACAGCCACGGACTGCCCGTCGGCGCGGTGATCGTCAACCTGATCCGGCCGCAGGAGCTCGACACCGAGGACCGCAAGGCCCTCCTGGACGGCACCGTCGACCACGCCCTCCTGGAGGCTCGTCTGAAGGAGGCCGGGCTGACCACCACGCCCGAGCTGATCGGCGAGCTGATCGACGAGGGCCGCGATCACGCGGAGCGGCGTCAGCTGGAGGACACTCAGCGCGGTCGCCTGGACGAGGCCGATGCCCCGATCTACGAGCTGCCCCGCCTGGCCGGCGGCGCCGACCTGACCGGCATCGCCGACCTGGCCGAGATTCTCACCGAACAAGGACTGGTATGAGCCGCCCCAGCACCCGCGCCACCAAGGCGCAGCCCCGCCGGAACCCGCTGCTGGCCCGCGCCATCACCGCCGACGCGCTCGACGTGGACATGCTGCTGGCCGACCATGCGCTGCGGATCATCGTCTGCTGCGGCGCCGGAGGCGTGGGCAAGACCACGACGTCGGCGGCCCTCGCCCTGCGCGCGGCCGAACAGGGCCGCAAGGTGGTCGTGCTGACCATCGACCCGGCCCGCCGGCTGGCGCAGTCGATGGGCATCGAGGCGCTCGACAACACCCCTCGCGCCGTGCCCGGCGTGACCGGTACCGGAAGACTCGACGCGATGATGCTGGACATGAAGCGGACGTTCGACGACGTCGTCATCAACCAGGCCAGTCCGGAGAAGGCCAAGCAGATCCTCGAGAACCCCTTCTACATCGCGGTCTCCAGCTCGTTCGCGGGCACCCAGGAGTACATGGCGATGGAGAAGCTGGGGCAGCTGGACCGCGACGCGCAGTCCTCGGGCCGCTGGGACCTGATCGTGGTGGACACCCCACCGTCGCGGAGCGCCCTGGACTTCCTCGATGCCCCGGAACGCCTGTCGAGCTTCCTCGACGGCCGCTTCATGAAGCTGCTGACGGCTCCCGCCAAGGGCCCGGCCAAGCTGATGACCGCCGGCTTCGGACTCGTGACCAAGGCGATCACCACGGTCATCGGGGCTCAGGTGCTGCACGACATGCAGGCCTTCGTGGCCGCCTTCGACACGTTGTTCGGGGGCTTCCGTCAGCGCGCCCAGCGCACCTACGACCTGCTCAAGGCCGACGGGACCGCCTTCATGGTGGTCGCTGCGCCGGAGCCCGATGCTCTACGCGAAGCCGCCTACTTCGTGGAGCGACTGCGGGGCGAGGAGATGCCTCTGGCCGGGTTGGTCCTCAACCGATCCAACCTGGACCCGTCCCCGGAGCTCAGCGAAGCCGCTGCTAACGCCGCGGCAGAGAAGTTGCGCGACTCCGCTGATCCCGGAAGTCCTCTGGCCAGAGGTCTCCTGCGTCTTCATGCCGAGAAGAAGCTCATCGCCTCCCGCGAGGAGCGCCTCCGTCAGCATTTCGCTGCTGGTCATCCGGATGTCGCCACGGTCGTGGTCCCCGCCCTCCCCAGCGACGTCCACGACCTTGGCGGCCTCCGTGTCATCGGCGACCTGCTCGCCTCCCCACCAGCAGGTCACTGACGACTAAGCCGAGATCCGCTGGTGCTGCTCCATGGCGTTCTGCAGCACTGCGGTCCACGAACCGACCTCGGGCTTGTTCTTCAGCAGGGCCCGGCGCTCGCGCTCTGTCAGCCCTCCCCAGACGCCCCACTCGATCTGGTTGTCGAGTGCCTCGGCGAGACATTCAGCGCGAACCGGGCAGCTGAAGCACAAGCTCTTCGCTCGGTTCTGTTCGGCTCCCTTGACGAACAGTCGATCGGGGGCGCCGCCCCGGCAGGAAGCGGCGCCGGCCCAGTCTTCATTCCAACTCATAACTCTTCCCTCCCTCTCCACGGATCCGCCTTCCCTCCCGAGGTGGTGAATCCGTGCCCAGGTATGAAATTAGTTCGTTGGAAGAGCGCTCAATAGTCACCAAACCGGCATACTCATTAGTCCCGATGGACTACTCCCGCGATGACCATTCGGAGGGCTTTCAAAGGTGGGTCGGCGGGGTACCCGCTCAGGTTCCACGACTAGAGTGACTGCTCGATGAGCCCGCATCCACGCCCTCGAACGGACACGATCATCACGCACCTGGGCGTGATGGCGTCGGTCGCTGCCGTCGTGGGCCTGCTGCTGGGCTGTGTGGCCATTCCCGCGGTCTGGACGCTGAGCTTCGCGACGCATTCGGTCGAGAAGAGCCTGGAGAACATCCCCACCGACATCAGCGGCCAGGCCCTCGCACAGACGACCCGCGTGGTCGACGCATCGGGCAACGTCATCGCGATGTTCTACGACCAGAACCGCGTCGACGTGCCGCTGAGCAAGATCTCGAGCGTGATGCGCCGGGCGATGCTCGACAGCGAGGACGCCCGCTTCTACGAGCACGGCGCGCTCGACCTGATGGGCACCCTGCGCGCCCTCATCCGCAACTCGGCGAGCAACAGCACCCAGGGTGGGTCCACCATCACCCAGCAGCTCGCGAAGATGACCGCCGTCGACAACGCCACCACGCAGGCCGAGCGCAACGCGGCCCTCGCCGACACCTACCAGCGTAAGTTCCAAGAGCTGCGCCGAGCGATCTCCTACGAGGAGCACTACTCCAAGAACTGGATCCTCAACCGCTACCTGAACATCGCCTACTTCGGCGCCGGTGCCTACGGCATCGAGGCCGCCGCGGAGCGCTACTTCTCGATCCCGGCCTCCCAGATCAACGTCGCCCAGGCCTCGCTGCTCGCCGGCCTGGTGCAGAACCCGACGCGCTACGACCCGACCCAGTACCCGGCCCGCGCCAAGGCGCGCCGCGCACAGGTGCTCGGCCGGATGGTGTCGACCGGCACCATCACCCAGGCCGAGGCCGACCGCATCAACGCCTCGGGGCTGGGGCTCAAGCCGAAGGCGACCTCGAACGGCTGCGTCTCGTCGGTCGCCTCGTTCTACTGCGACTACGTGCGGCGCTTCCTGCTGGCCGACCCCGCCCTCGGCGACTCCGTGGCCGACCGCGTGCAGCTGCTGAACAACGGCGGCCTGACGATCCGCACCACGCTGCGGCTGAAGTTCCAGAAGGCCGCCAACGCCGCCGCCCATCACGCGGTCGCGCCGACCGACCACGCAATCGGCGCCCTGGCGATGGTGCAGCCGGGCACCGGCGACGTGCTCGCGATCGCGCAGTCCCGCCCGATGGGGCGCAACGCCAAGCGCGGCCAGACGTTCCTGAACTACAGCGTCAATCCTCAGTACGGCGACGCTGCAGGCTTCCAGCCCGGATCGACCTTCAAGCTCTTCACCCTGACGGCGGCACTGACCCAGGGTCTGCCGGCGACGACGGGCTTCTACTCGCCGCCGCAGGTGAACATCCCGCAGAACCAGTTCAACACCTGCGATGGCCCCTACCCCGCCACGTCGCCCTGGTCGCCGCGCAACTCGACCACCAACGGCTTCAAGACGATGTACACCGGCATGCAGCAGTCGGTAAACACCTACTTCGCCCAGCTGGAGCGGCAGACGGGCCTGTGCCAGCCCGTGAAGCTTGCGCAGGCGATGGGTGTGCAGTTCGCCAGCACGAGCGGCGCCGAGGTGCCGTCGTTCACGCTCGGCGTCTACGACGTGAACCCGCTCGAGATGGCCTCCGCCTACGCCACGATGGCGGCGCGCGGCAAGTACTGCGCCCCCCGGCCGGTCTCGGCGATCCTCAACAACAAGGGCGGCGTCTTCAAGAGCTACCCGGTCCAGTGCAAGCAGGTCGTGAACCCCGGCGTCGCCGACCGCGTCAACGACATCCTGTCCGGCGTGATGTCGCCCTCCGGCTTCGGCGCCGCCCTCCTGCTGGACAAGCCCGCGGCGGGCAAGACGGGAACGACCGACAGCAACCAGTCGGTGTGGTTCGACGGCTACACCCCGACGGTGGCGACCTCGGCGGTCGTCGCCGGTGTCAACAGCCAGGGGCACCCGACCTCGCTGAACGGCGTCCTGCTCAACGGCGTGAACCACGGTGTGGCGCACGGCTCGACCGTCGCCGGTCCGATGTGGGCCGAGGCGATGCGCGCGATCCAGGACCTGATCCCGATGGCCACCTTCGTCGCGCCGCCGAACCCGCCGAGCCAGTCAGGCCTCCCGTCGGTCGAGGGCCAATCGGTCGCGGCCGCGACGAGCGCCCTGGAGGCGGCGGGCTTCGCGGTGGCGCAGGCAGGGCAGGTCAACAGCAACTGGCCGACCGGGTCGGTGGCCAAGCTCAGCCTCGGGGTCGACGGCCACACGGTGTACCTCTACACCGCGTCGGGCACGTCCTTGTTGTTCACGCCGCCCCCGCAGCGGCAGTTCACCTTCACTGCCCCCCGGCCCACCAAGCCGACCGCCGGCAAGACCACCGCGCCGCCGACCGGCGGCAAGCCGGGCGGCGGGAAGAAACATCACTAGCCTCCGAGCGCCGCCTTGACCGTGGCGGCGACCAGCGCGCCGTCGGCGCGGCCGCGGACCTTCGGCTGCAGAGCCCCCATGACGCGGCCCATCGCACGCGGACCATCCCCGCGTACGCCGAGCTCATCGATCACCTCGTCGACCAAGGCCTTGATGGCGTCCTCGTCGAGCTGCTCGGGGAGATACCCGAGGATGACGCCGAGCTCGGCCTCCTCCTTGGCCGCGGCCTCGTCGCGCCCGCCGTCGGCGAAGGCTGCAGCCGCCTCACGACGCTTCTTAGCCTCCGTGCTCAGCACCGCGAGCACCTGCTCGTCGGTGAGCTCCACCGCCTCCTTGCCGGCGACCTCCGCATTGGTCAGCGCCGTCAGGACCATGCGCAGCGTCGAGGAGCGGACCTGATCGCGAGCCTTCATCGCGGTCGTGAGGTCGTCGCGCAGCTGCTGCTTCAGGGTGCTCATGCACGCCATTGTGGCAGCCTTGACCTATGGGATCAGCCCGGCTCCTCGGCCGCATCGCAGCGTTCGGCGCTCTGACCGGTGCTGCCGGACTGGCCTATGCGGCGGGCTATGAGGTGCGGGCGTTCACGCTGCGCGAGGTGACCGTTCCGGTGCTGCCCGCAGGCGCCCGACCGCTCCGGGTGCTGCACCTCAGCGACCTCCACATGACGCCGACCCAGTGCGTCAAACAGCGCTGGCTGCGCTCGCTCGCCGATCTCCGCCCGGACCTGGTCGTCAACACCGGCGACAACCTGGCACACCCCGACGTCGTGGATCCCCTGCTCGAGAGCCTCGGCCCGCTGGTGGATCGACCGGGCGTCTTCGTCTTCGGCAGCAACGACTACTTCGCGCCGACCTTCCGCAATCCGCTGCGCTACCTGCTGCCGGACGACGGCACGCGGCACACCTCCAGCCCCCACCTCCCGTTCGAGGACCTGCGCTCACGGTTCACCAAGGCGGGCTGGCTGGACCTCAACAATCGTCACGGCGAGCTCGAGGTCGACGGGTTGCGCATCGCCTTCGTCGGCGTTGATGACCCCCACCTCGAGTACGACGATCTGGCCGCGGTCTCGGGGCCCGCGGATGCCGCGGTCGACCTCCGCATCGCGGTGACCCACGCGCCCTACCTGCGGGTGCTCGACCAGTTCGCCGACGAGGGCTACGAGCTGATCATGGCGGGCCACACCCACGGTGGCCAGCTGCGGCTTCCGGGTATCGGGGCGCTGGTGACCAACTGCGACCTCGAGCCGGCGCGATGCCGCGGCCTCCACCGTCATCCCGCCT
>JBQCJL010000422.1:0-4711 GCA_051952795.1 Marmoricola sp. | reverse complement strand
ACGGTCTGGTTCGGAGCGACGACGGTGTTCGTCATCGCCGTCCTCGTGATCGGCATGATCATGGCGACGGGCGGAAGGCCGGGACGCGACCGCGGCTGAGGCGAAACGCGCTCACCAAGCGCAAGTTCGAGCGCGACAAGTGCAAGGTCGGCGTCAATAGGTGCAAGGTCGGCGTCAATAAGTGCAAGGTCGGCGTCAATAGGTGCAAGGTCGGCCGAAAGAGGTGACAGGTCGCGGAGTTAGTCGGGGGTAGCCGGGGCTAGCCGGAGGACTCAGCGGCCAGCAGATAGGCCGAGAGCAGGCGCTTGAGCTCGATGATCGCCTCCGCATGCTCCTGGCCGTCGCGGACCGAGAAGTTGAGCATCGAATAGGCGACATGCACGATGACCTCGGCGATGATCCGGCGGCGGTCTCGCGGGGTGTTGGGCGTCAGCGGCGCGAGCACCCGGGCGACGTCGGCGGCGAGCTCGCGCTCGGTCACCGCGGCGGTGGCTCGCGTCGCCGGAGTCGACTGAACGGCGTGCCACACGGCCCGCCGTGAGGGGTCCTTGCGCCAGAGCTCGGCGACGTGGTCGAGCAGGCGGTCGAGCAGCATGAGCCAGTCCAGCGTCGGCAGCTGGGCGGCCAGGACGGCGAGCTCCTCGCGGACCCCGATGGCGTCGACGCGGTCGAGCTCACAGACGATCACGTACTTGTTGGCGAAGAACTGGTACAGCGTCCCGATCGGGACACCTGCCCGCACCGCGACCTCTTCGCAGGTGAAGGACTCGAAGCCGACCTCCAGCAACAGCTCGCGGGACGCCGCGAGGAGCTGATCGAACTTCACCCGGCTGCGCTCCTGCGCAGGCCTGCGGCGCGGCTCGAGGAGATCGGTCATGGGGTGAAGGTTACTGGTCCGTCACTTGGAGCGACCTACGCCACACACGCCGATCCTGAGGTAATCCTCATATTCTGCTATTGTGAGGGAACCTTCATGTTTGGGAGATGCGGATGACTCAGCAACTGGAACGACCCAGCCTCGGCCACCGTGAGCTCCTCGCGGATCGCCGCAACCTCGAGCGTCCCGCGCCGCGCGGCAGCCGTCGGTACACCGCCGCCCAGCGCGCCGAGCAGCTGTGCGACGCCGGGTCGTTCATCCAGCTCACTCCGATGCATGCCGGCGGCGCCTCCGGCGTCGTCGCCGGCTGGGGCGACGTCGACGGTCGTCCCGTCGTCGTGATCAGCCACGACGCCGCGGTCGCAGCAGGCGCGATCTCCAGCGTCTTCGCCGACGCGGTCCAGAAGGCCCAGCGGCTGGCGATCGATCGCGGATTCCCGATCGTCTACCTCAACGACTCGAGCGGCGCCCGGATCCACGACGGCATCCACGCGCTCCACGGATGCGGCGGCATCTTCAAAAACAACGTGATCGCCCAGAAGCGCGTTCCGCAGATCTCGGTCATCCTCGGCCCGTGCGCCGGCGCCGCCGCCTACTCCCCCGCCCTGACCGACTGGACCATCATGGTCAAGGGCCAGGCGCAGATGTTCCTCACCGGGCCCGACATCGTCCGCGCCACCACCGGCGAGGACGCCACCGCCGAGGCCATCGGCGGCTCCGCGATGCACACCGCCACCTCGGGAGTCGCGCACCTCGAGGTCGCCGACGAGGACCATGCCTTCGCCGCGACGCGGCATCTGCTGAGCTTCCTGCCCAGCCACATCGGTGGCGAGATGCCGATGCGCGCCCCTCAGTCGCCCGATCCTGACGCCGAGGCGATGCTGCCGTACGTCGTTCCGGACAAGGCATCGGTCATCTTCGACATGAACGAGGTCCTCGACGGCATCCTCGACGCGGGAGAGCGCTTCGACCTGATGCCCGACTTCGCCCCGAGCGTCCTCACCACGTTCGGTCGGCTGCGCGGCCGGCCTGTGGGCATCCTCGCCAACCAGCCCGCGCATCGGGGCGGCGTCCTGGACGCCCGGGCCTCGGTGAAGGCCTCCCGTTTTGTTGAGTTCTGCACGCGATTCGGCCTACCGGTCCTGACGTTTGTGGACGTTCCCGGCTTCCTCCCCGGGACGGTTGAGGAGTCGCGTGGCGTCATCACCCATGGCGCCACGCTTCTCCACGCCTACGCGAACGCCACGTCCCCGCTGCTGACCGTGATCGTCCGCAAGGCCTACGGCGGTGCCTACATCGCGATGGGCGCGAAGTCGCTCGGCGCCGACTTCAGCTGGGCGTGGTCCGGCAGTGAGGTCGCCGTGATGGGGCCCGGCGGAGCCGTCGCGCTGTTGCACCGCCGCGCGCTCGCGGCGAGCGAGGAGCCGGAGACGCTGCGTGCCGAACTCGCAGCCGACTACCGCGAGGAGGTCGCTCGACCCTGGCTCGCCGCCGAGGCGGGCATCGTCGACGAGGTCATCTACCCGGAGGAGACGCGCCACCGGATGGTGGCTGCGCTCGCCATGCTGTGTGCGGAATGAGCAGCGACGTCCAAGCGCCGATCGTCGGGAACATCTGGCAGATCCAGGTCGAGGTCGGCGAGCAGGTCGACCAGGGCCAGACCCTGATGGTCCTGGAGTCGATGAAGATGGAGATCCCGATCGCCTCCCCCGTCGCCGGAACGGTCGCGAGCATCCCCGTCGAGCTCGCGCAGATCGTGCAGGAGGGCGACGTGGTCGCCACCGTGACCGCTGGCTGACCTAGTTGCGGTTCTGGTGCTTCTCCAGGCGCCCCCGCGCGGTGCGCTGCACCTTGGCGTGGAAGAAGGGCAGCCATCCCAGGAGCAGCCCTGACGGTCCCAGCGCCTGGCGCGACCACCGCCACATGTCGAAGTCGTCGACGTGGCGCTTGATCAGCCCGTTCTCGAACGTGAAGGTCGCATCGATCTCGTTGACCACCGGTCGGCCGGTCGAGAAGGTATACTTCGCCGTCCAGTGCACCCCGCCGTGCGTGTCGTCCGCCCACAAGTCGCGCGTGGTGATCTCGAGGCCCTGGGAGTTGCCGGTGAGCATCCGCCACATCGAACGCGCTTCATCGCCGTGGAGCTCGCCGAAGGCTGGATCCTGGAACGTGACGTCCTCGGTGTAACAGGCCACCATTCCGTCCGCGTCGAGCCGGTTGAAGGCATCGTAGAAGCGGGCGATCAACTCCTCGTGGGGATGCATGGCATCACGTTACTGCGGCGTAGCCCTCCGAATGCTTGACCGTTTGGTCCCAAATGTGTGCAGACTCGGGCCTATGAAGAACGCCCACCCTCACGCCGACTTCACGAGCCCGCTCACCCGCGCGCACCAGATCAGCATCGACTGGCTGAACTCCCTCGACACCCGCGCCGTCACCCCGAGCGCCGACATCGAGACGATCCTGTCCAAGCTGGGCGAGTTGCCGGAGCATCCGGGTGATCCCACCCTGACGATCGAGCATCTGGCGGCGGCCGTCGAGCCCGGCCTGTCCGGTGTGGGATCCGGTCGTTGGTTCGGGTTCGTCGCCGGCGGCAGTCTCCCCGCCGCGCTCGCCGCGGATTGGCTGGTGTCGGCCTGGGATCAGAACGCCGCGCTGCGCACGGTGACCCCTGGTCCCGTTGCGGCCGAGATCGCCGCCGGACGCTGGCTGCTCGAACTGCTGAACCTCCCCCGGGACGCTGCCGTCGGATTCACCACGGGCGCCACGATGGCTAACTTCTCGGGACTTGCCGCCGCTCGAGGTCGACTGTTGAAGAACGCGGGCTGGGACGACGAGCAGGGCATCGCCGGCGGACCCTCGATCCGCGTCCTCGCCGGCGCCGAGGTGCACATCTCACCCATCGAGGGTCTGCACTATCTCGGTCTCCCCAACGCCGAGCGTCTCGCCGTCGATGACCAGGGAAGGATGCTCCCCTCGGCCCTGCGCGAGGCGCTGGAGGCTCAACCGGACCGACCCACGATCGTCCTACTCCAAGCTGGCAACATCCACTCCGGCGCCAGCGATCCTTTCGACGAGCTCATCCCGCTCGCGCACGAGTTCGGTGCCTGGGTCCACGTCGACGGAGCCTTCGGTCTCTGGCAGGCGGTCTCTCCGATCTACCGTTCGCTGTGCGCGGGTGTTGACCAGGCCGACTCGTGGGCCACCGACGCCCACAAGACGCTCAACGTCCCATACGACGGCGGGATCGTCATCGTCCGCGAGTCTGGGGACCTGCGCTTCGCCATGGCGATGCACGCCGACTACCTGATCGAGGACGCCCTCGGCGATCCCCACGAATTCGTACCGGAGCTGTCCCGTCGCGCACGAGGAGTGCCGATGTGGGCCGCCCTGCACAGCCTCGGTCGCAGCGGGGTGGTCGCTCTGGTCGAGCGACTGTGCCAGCGGGCTCAGGAGCTTGCCGCGGGCATCGAGCGGATCCCGGGCGCGCAGGTCGTGAACGACGT
Source organism: Marmoricola sp. (assembly GCA_051952795.1). Classification (GTDB taxonomy): domain Bacteria; phylum Actinomycetota; class Actinomycetes; order Propionibacteriales; family Nocardioidaceae; genus Marmoricola. The sequence goes on along the minus strand of JBQCJL010000422.1, from coordinate 328 downwards.
CGTCTTCACCCAGGTCTGCGTGAGCTTCGGCTCCGACGAACGGACGGATGCGGTCGTGCGTCGCATGCTCGCGGACGGCGTGGCCTGGATGTCGGGATCGAGATGGCGGGGCCGGTCCGTGCTGCGGATCTCGGTGTCCAACTGGCAGACCGACGAGGACGACGTGCGGCGCAGCCTCGACGCGATGACGTCCGCCGCGGCCACCCTCCCCCCGGCCGCGCCCGAACCCAACCCCCCCGTTGCCCAATTTTTGTGGGGGGTTTTGGGTTGTTTGTGAGGCGGGGGGCAGAATGTGAGTGGTGGGGGGGGGGGGGGGGGGAGCGCCGCG
>JBQCJL010000421.1:0-4061 GCA_051952795.1 Marmoricola sp. | reverse complement strand
CGACCGCATCGATGGCGGCATCCAGGTCGGTGGCGGCCACCGCATCCGCGGCGGCACCGAGCGCGGTGGCGACCGCCACCTCGAAGCCCGGCGCGACCCGGAACACCGACGCGACCGACCCGAGCATGCCGCTGACGCTCTTCTCGGCGCTGAGCAGCGCACCGGCGCCGTCGCGAGGATCGAGTCCCAGGGCGAGCGCATCCCGACGGGCCGCGAGCGCGGACCGCTCGCGCTCGGCCGTCTGCAGCTCGGCCATCAGCTCGTTCAGCTCCAGCTCGAGGCGCTCCAGCTCGGAGGCCGCCTCCTCATGCTCGGCGTCGAGGCCCTCCTCGCCGGCATCGAGGCCCGCGATCTTGCTCTCGAGTGCGGTGAAGTCGAGGCGCGCGCGATCGGCCCGCTCCTGAGCCTCGTCGCGTCGCTGCGTCAGTCGTCCGATCTCCTCGTCCGCTGCCGCCGCGCGGCTGCGGACACCGTTGACCTGGCCGTGCAGGCGCGCGATGCCCTCACGACGGTCGGCAGCCGCGCGCTGCAGCGTCGCCACCCGCCGCTCCTCGTCGCTAGCCTCACCCTCCGCCGCGACCCGAGCGCTGATCGCCGCCTCGAGCGCGGTGCGGTTGGCCTCCACCTCGACGGCGATCTCGGCTTCCTGAGCCCGTACACGCTCCGCCTCGGCCTCCAGCTCCTGCGGGTCGCGACCGGCGGGCAGCGGCTCGGCGGACTGCGACTCCGCGTTGCGCACGCGCTCGGCGGCCAGACTCGCGGTCCCCCGGAAGCGCTCCCGCAGGCCACTCAGCCCGAACCATGTCTCCTGAGCAGCCGCGAGCGCCGGCAGATCGTCGCGGAGTGCCGCCTCGAGCTCGGCCTCCTGAGTCCGGGCAGCGGTTACCGACGCCTCGAGCTCGGTGCGTCGCTCGATGAGGATCGACTCGTCGGCGACCTCCTGAGCCAGCGTCGTCTGCGCCTGGACGAGATCGTCGGCGAGGAGCCGTGCCCGGGCGTCGCGTACCTCGGCTTGCACGGCTGTGGCTCGTCGGGCCACCTCAGCCTGCCGACCGAGCGGCTTGAGCTGACGACGGATCTCCGACAGGAGGTCGTTCAGTCGGTTGAGGTTGCCCTCGGTGGACTCGAGCTTGCGGAGCGCCTTCTCCTTGCGCTTGCGGTGCTTGAGGACGCCCGCCGCCTCCTCAATGAAGCCGCGGCGGTCCTCGGGCGTCGCATGGAGGATCGAATCGAGCTGACCCTGACCCACGATCACGTGCATCTCACGCCCGATGCCGGAGTCGGAGAGCAGCTCCTGGACGTCGAGCAGACGGCAGGTCTGCCCGTTGATCGCGTACTCCGAGCCGCCGTTGCGGAACATCGTGCGGCTGATGGTGACCTCGGCGTAGTCGATGGGCAGCGCGCCATCGGTGTTGTCGATCGTCAGCTGCACCTCGGCGCGGCCGAGCGGAGGCCGGCCGGACGTGCCCGCGAAGATGACGTCCTCCATCTTGCCGCCGCGCAGGGACTTGGCACCCTGCTCGCCCATCACCCACGCGAGGGCGTCGACCACGTTGGACTTGCCGGACCCGTTGGGACCCACGATGCAGGTGATGCCGGGCTCGAGCTGCAGGGTCGTCGACGACGCGAAGGACTTGAATCCTTTGAGCGTCAGGCTCTTGAGGTACACCGTGCGACTCCCGCGTCTAGCAATAGGCCGAGCGCCTTGACCTTACCCGTCCTCGAGGGTCGGTTCGGGGACGACGCGACCGAGCTGAGGCCACAGGACGAGCAGGATGATCCCGGTCGCGACGAACGCGAACCAGAACGGCGCCACGATCCCCCAACGGGCCGCGATCAGGCCGCCGAGCGCCTGGCCCACCACGACGCCGCCGAAGACCCCCAGGAGGTAGACGCTCCCCACCCGGCCCTGGAACTCCTCGGGTACCGCCCGTTGGCGGATCGTCTGACTGACAGCGCCCCAGACGAAGGCGTAGCAGCCGAACACCCACATGAGGACCAGCGCGAGCACCAGGTGCGTGGTCAACGCGAGACCGAGGTGCAGCAGTACCTCCAGACTCAGGCACACCTTCATCAGGCGGGCGTAGGAGATGTTGCGGTCGAGCCATCCGAAGGCGGCGGCAGCGCAGAGCCCGCCGACCGCGGTGGCTGCGGTCAGCAGACCGAAGCCCAGAGCCCCGGCGTGCAGCCGCTGCTCCGACCACAGCACGAGCACCGACCAGGCGGCGCCGAACGTCACGTTGAAGGTGAGGATCACGACGGCCAGGGTCCGCATCGCCGGATGTCCGAGCAGCCAGCGGAACCCGTCGGCGATCTCGCGGCGGGCGGGCCGCATCCCCTCCGGCTTGACCGGGGCACGGCGAACGGTGATCCGCAGCACCAGCAGTGCGCCGACCACCACGCAGATCGCCTGGGTGGCGAACGGAACGGCGCGGCCGACACCGAAGAGCGCCGCGCCGAGCGGGGGCCCGATCAACTGGTTGCCGAAGACGACGGCGTTCTGCAGGCGGGCGTTCGCGGGACCCAGATCGCCGGAGGCGATCAGCATCGGCGGCAGAGTTCCCAGCGCCGTCGTGGAGAACACCTCCCCGATGCCGAACAGCAGCATCGCCGCGAGGACGACGCCGACGTTCACCCACCCGGTCGCGACGGCCACCGTGAGGACGGCGACCACCAACGCGCGCAGCAGATCCGCGACGGCCACCATGAGCCGCCGATCCATCCGGTCCGCGAGCACGCCGGCATGCAGCCCCAGAACCAGCCAGGGCAGGCGCTGCAGGAGTGCGGCGGACGCGACCAGGAAAGGCGAGTGGGTCTGCGAGGCGACGAGGAGCGGACCAGCTGCCAGCGCCGCGCCGTCGCCGAGGCTCGAGATCCAGGAGGCCGCCGCCAGTCGGCGGAAGTCCTCGCCGAACCGACGGGGCGCGAGGAGTTCGAGCAGGATCACGTCCTCGCCTTGAGTCCCCTGATCAGCAGATCCACCCCGAAGGTGAACCTCTCCTCGGCGTCGCCGTTCATCAGGCTCTCCCCCATCGACGTGAGCACGGGGAACTCCTGCGGATCGAGCGTGGCGAAGACGTCGGGGATGTGATCCCAGGCCTGGTCGTCCTCAAGATTCTCGGCGCGGGCCCGCGACTTCCAGATGTCCTCCTCCCACGCGACCGAGGCCACGTAGAGGGCCAGCGCATCGCCGAACCAGGAGGCGTCCTGGTCGGCGATCCCCCCGGCGCGCAGGATCGCGAAGAGCCCCTCGACGGGAAGCAGCGCCTCCCGACTCGTCGGCATGTTGCCCATCGTGCAGCGTGCGGTCCCGGGGTGTGCGCGGAAGTTGGCGAGCATCTGACGGGAGAGGTCGGCGATCTGCTCGTCCCAGCGCCCGGGGTCCGGCTCGGGCACCACCAGCATCGCGCTGATCCGAGCCATCACCAGGGAGTCCAGCTCGTTGCGATTCGCCACGTGCGCGTAGAGCGACGCCTGTCCGGTACCGAGCTCCGCAGCGATCGAGCGCATGGTCACCGCCTCGTAGCCCTTCTCACGCAGCTGCTTGATCGCGACGTCGACGATCCGCGCGACGGAGAGACGGGGCCTTCTGTCGGCGCTGCGTGCTGGCATGCACCACAGGCTAGCCACCCGGACCTTGACAAGTCGAACAACGTTCGCGAACACTGTTCGATAACACGAACGTTGTTCGTTCCTTCATCCTCAGGAGTGCACATGTCCGTAGCCGACACCCTCGCCCCCACCACGGGCGAGCAGCGCGGGTACACCTTCCGATGGTTCGTCATGGCCGCGGTGATCATCGCCGACGTCATGGACCTGCTCGATGCCACGATCGCGAACCTCGCCGGTCCGTCGATCCGCCACGACCTGGGCGGCAGCAGCACCACCATCCAATGGGTGCTCGCCGCCTACACCGTCTCGTTCGCCATCGGGTTGATCACCTCGGCCCGGGCCGGCGACCTGATCGGCCGGCGCCCGATGTTCATCGTCGGCATGGCCGGCTTCACCCTCGCCTCGCTGGCCTGCGGTCTGGCACCCAACGCCGACCTGCTCATCGTCTT
>JBQCJL010000420.1:0-4502 GCA_051952795.1 Marmoricola sp. | reverse complement strand
GGAGATGGAGTTCTTCGTCAAGCCCGGCGAGGACGAGGAGTGGCACCAGTACTGGATCGACACGCGCAAGCAGTGGTACGTCGACCTCGGCATCAACCCCGACAACCTGCGTCTGTACGAGCACGCCAAGGAGAAGCTGTCGCACTACTCCAAGCGCACCGTCGACATCGAGTACCGCTTCCGCTTCGCAGGCTCGGAGTGGGGTGAGCTGGAGGGTGTCGCCAACCGCACCGACTTCGACCTCGGCACGCACGCCAAGCACTCCGGCAAGGACCTGAGCTACTTCGACCAGGCCACCAACACCCGGTACACCCCCTATGTCATCGAGCCGGCAGCCGGCCTGTCGCGCAGCCTGATGACCTTCCTCGTCGACGCCTACGCCGAGGACGAGGCGCCGGACACCAAGGGCGGGGTGCGCAAGCGGACCGTGCTGCGCCTCGACCCGCGGCTGTCGCCGGTGAAGGTCGCGGTGCTTCCGCTGAGCCGCAACGAGGACCTCACGCCAAAGGCGAAGGCGCTGGCCACCGAGCTCCGGGCACGCTGGAACATCGAGTTCGACGACGCCGGCTCGATCGGCAAGCGCTACAGCCGCCAGGACGAGGTCGGGACGCCGTTCTGTGTGACCGTCGACTTCGACACCCTCGACGACGACGCGGTCACGGTGCGCGAGCGCGACACGATGAGCCAGGAGCGAGTCCCGCTGGAGGGCATCACCCGCTGGTTGGGTGAGCGGCTCGCCGGTTGCTGACGCAGATGCCCGCCTGCGTGGGTGCCGGTCGGCACAATGGTCCAATGAGAAGGTCCTCCAAGGCGTCCGTGGTCGCGCTGGGCGTGCTCGTCACTGTGCTCGCTCTGGCGGGGTGCGGCTCGTCCACGCCCAAGCCCAAGCCCACGATGGCCGACGGCGTCCCGTTGACCGTCGCCGGCACCAAGCTGGCGTACGGCGGTAGCGCCACCGTCCTCGGGCGGTCCGGCGCGGGCGTGTCGAGTCCGCTCGCGATCACCGTGCAGAGCGTCAAGGTCGTTCCGGTCGCGCAGCTGGCGCGCTACGGCGTGGCCAGCATCAAGCCCGCCGTCAGGCCGTACTACGTCTACGTCAGCGTGAAGAACGTCGGCAAGCACGACGTCGGCGGCAGCCCGGTGCCGCTCTACCTCCAGGACTCCAAGAACGTGCTGGTCAACTCCAGCCCGATCAACGGCAAGTTCCCCGCGTGCCCGTCGCAGCCCCTGCCGAAGTCCTTCGGAGCGGGCGCGAGCGTCAGCACCTGCTTGATCTACCTCCTGCCCGCCACCGATCCCGCGACCCTGGTCAGCTACCGGCCGATCCAGACCGTCGAGGGCATCACCTGGTCGGGCTCGATCGCGGGGCAGTCGCCGTCCGCGACGCCCAGCAAGTAAGGCACCATCCTGAGCAGCAACGCCCTGACCCTCGGCGATCTCGACGTCGCCACCCCCGTGGTGCTGGCCCCCATGGCCGGCATCACCAACGCCGCCTACCGCGGTCTCTGCCTCGAGCAGATGGGCACCGGTGGCGGTGATGGACTCTTCGTCTGCGAGATGATCACCAGCCGTGGTCTCGTCGAGGGCGATGCGACCACCAAGGCGATGCTGCACTTCGACGAGCGCGAGACGGTCCGGTCGGTCCAGCTCTACGGAACCGACCCCGTCTACGTCGGCAAGGCCACCGAGATCCTCTGCGCGGAATACGGCGTCGCCCACGTCGATCTGAACTTCGGCTGTCCCGTGCCCAAGGTCACCCGCAAGGGCGGCGGCGCGGCTCTCCCGTGGAAGCGAACGCTGCTCGGCGAGATCCTCACCGCGGCCGTAACTGCAGGGGCGCGCTACGGCGTGCCGGTGACGATGAAGACCCGCAAGGGCATCGACGACGACCACCTCACCTATCTGGACGCGGGCCGGATCGCCCAGGAAGCCGGCTGCGCCGCCATCGCGCTGCACGGCCGCACGGCGATCCAGGGCTATTCGGGCGTGGCCGACTGGGACTCCATCACTCGCCTGGTCGAGTCGGTGGAGATCCCGGTGCTGGGCAACGGCGATATCTGGGAGGCCTCCGACGCGCTGCGGATGGTCGATCAGACCGGTGCCGCGGGCGTGGTGGTCGGGCGCGGCTGCCTCGGCCGTCCCTGGATCTTCCGCGATCTCGCCGCAGCCTTCGCGGAGGTTGAGGAGCAGCCGGAGGCTGCGTCACGAAACCCCGCACTCCCCACCCTCGGCGAGGTCGCCACGATGATGCGCCGCCATGCCGAGCTGCTCAGCCGGCACATGGGCGAGGAGCGGGGCTGCAAGGAGTTCCGCAAGCACATCGCCTGGTACCTCAAGGGCTTCAGGGCCGGGGGAGAGCTCCGCCACGCGCTCGCCCTGGTCTCCTCGCTCGACGAGCTCGACGCACTGCTCGCCGGCCTCGACCACGAGGAGCCGTTCCCGGTCCGGGAGCTGGGCACTCCACGCGGCCGCCAGGGTGCGCCTCGCGGCCGGGTCGTGCTGCCCGAGGGATGGCTCGACGATCAGGACTCGCCTGTCTGCGTCGACCAGGAGGACGCCGGCGAGCTCAGCGGCGGCTGAGCACCAGAAATCGCACGCGGGAAGACAGCGGGCCTGCCAAGAGTTGGCCTCATTGTGAGCCCCGCCCAGAAGATGACGTCCTCGACGCTGTTCGCCGGATTCCGCGTTCTGGGTGTCGCCATCCGGCGGGAGCCGGTCATCTTCACCATCGCCGTGCTCGGCAGTGCACTGTTCGGAGCACTGACCGTCGCGGACGCCTGGGTGCTCGGCTGGTCGACCGACCACGTCCTGCTGCCCGCCTTCAAGCATCACGCGACCACCACCGGCGGCCTGATCGCCGTGGTCGCCCTCTTCCTGGGCGTCGCGCTGCTGCGTGCGCTCGGCATCCTGGCCCGACGCCTGGGCGCCGGCGTGCTGCAGTACCGGATGCAGGCGACCTATCGGCGCGAGGTGACGCGTCAATACCTCCGCCTGCCGCTGTCCTGGCATCAGCAGCACCCCACGGGCGAGCTGCTGTCGAACGCCAACTCCGACGTGGAGGCGGCCTGGGCCCCGCTCGCGCCGCTGCCCCTGGCGGTCGGCACCGTCTTCATGATGGTGGTCGCCGTGGTGCAGATGCTGCTGGTCGATACCTCCATGGCTCTCGTCGGCCTGCTCATCTTCCCCTTGCTGATCGGCGTCAACCTGATCTTCCAGCGGCTGTCCTCGCCGCTCTTCACGCGCATCCAGCAGCTCCGCGCGCAGCTCAGCGAGGTGGCACACGAATCGTTCGAGGGTGCCCTCGTCATCAAGACGCTCGGACGCGAGGCCAATGAGACCGAGCGGTTCGCCGCGAAGGCGAACGAGTTGCGCGACCTCGGCATCCGTGCCGGACGCATCCGCGCCGGCTTCGACCCGATCCTGCTGGCCCTGCCCGAGGTCGGTGTGCTCGCCGTGCTGATCGTGGGTGCGATCCGGGTCCGTGCCGGTGATGTGCAGCCGGGCAGCGTGGTCACGATCGCCTACCTGCTGACCGTGGTCGCCTTCCCGATCAGCTCGCTCGGCTGGATGCTTGCCGAGTTCCCCAGGTCGGTGGTCGGCTTCGACCGGGTGCGCCGCGTTCTGGACGAGCGCGCCCGGACTCCCTACGGCGACCGGACCGTGCCCGAGCGCGGTGAGGGCGCGCGCCTGGAGGTCGACGGAGTCCGGTTCGGCTACGTGCCCGGGGTCGAGGTGCTGCGTGACCTCACCTTCGCCGTGGAGCCGGGCAGAACGGTGGCGATCGTCGGCGAGACGGCGTCGGGCAAGAGCACATTGACGGCGCTGCTTGCCCGACTGGTCGATCCGACGGCGGGCCGCATCTGCATCGACGGCGCTCCCGTCGATCAGCTCGTCCAAGGAGAGCTCGCCCGCCACGTTGCGCTCGTGCCCCAGACGGCCTTCCTGTTCGAGGACACCGTCCGCGACAACGTCACGCTCGGTGCGCCCCTCACCGACGACGAGGTCTGGCAGGCGCTGCAGACCGCCCAAGCGGCCGAGTTCGTGCGCGCCCTGCCCGAGGGGCTGGACGCGCGCCTCGGCGAGCGGGGCACGACCCTGTCGGGCGGGCAGCGACAGCGTCTGTCGTTGGCGCGCGCGCTCGCCCGGAGGCCGCGGCTGCTGGTGCTCGACGACGCCACGTCGGCCGTCGATCCCGAGGTGGAGCAGCGGATCCTCGCTGCCATGCGACAGCGCACCGGCGGCACGCTGGTGTTGATCGCCTACCGCAAGGCCACCATCGCGCTGGCCGACGAGGTGCTCTACCTGGCGGACGGCCACATCGTGGACCGCGGGCCGCACGAGGATCTGCTCCGTCGCAACGCGGACTACGCCGCGCTGGTCAATGCATACGAGTCCGAGTCCGTGGAGGTCGTCTCGTGACGACGGTCATCACCGAGGACGCCCGGGCCTGGGCGACGCTGCGCCGAGGGATGCAGCTCTCGCCGGAGCTGCGTGAGGGATGG
>JBQCJL010000419.1:0-14716 GCA_051952795.1 Marmoricola sp. | reverse complement strand
GGTGCCGTCGGCATCCATCGAGTTGAGCAGGATCTCGCCCGCACCCAGGTCGGCCGCCGCCATCGCCCAGGCGACGGCGTCGACGCCGGTGCCGTTGCGTCCGCCATGGGTCGTCACCTCGAATCCGCTCGGTGTCGAAGCCCGCCTGGGTGCCGTCGGCGTCCATGGAGTTGAGCAGGATCTCCCCGGCGCCCAGCTCGGCGGCGCGCACCACCCACTCGACCGCGTCGCGGCCAGTGCCCCGGCGGCCGCCGTGCGTGGTGACCTCGAACCCCGAGTCGGTGCGGGTCTCCCCCACGACCCGACGGACGTCGGCGGACAACACCAGCACCTGGTTTCCGAAGCGATCGGCGATCTCGGCGATCAGCTCGGGGCGTCGGACGGCCGCCGTATTGACGCCGACCTTGTCGGCGCCCGCCCGCAGCATGCGGTCGACGTCGTCGACGCTCCCGATGCCCCCGCCCACGGTCAACGGGATGAAGACCTCCTCGGCGACCTTGGACACGATCTCCATCGTGGTCGCGCGACCCTGGCTCGAGGCGGAGATGTCGAGGAACGTCAGCTCGTCGGCACCCTCGGCGTCGTAGACGCGCGCGAGCTCGACCGGGTCGCCGGCGTCACGAAGCTCCTGGAAGTTGACGCCCTTGACCACGCGGCCGCCGTCGACATCCAGGCAGGGAATGACGCGGACGGCGAGGGTCATCGCTCGCCCTTGGTGAGGGCCAGCGCCTCCTCGAGCGTGAACTGCCCCGTGTAGAGGGCCGTTCCGGCGATGGCTCCTTCGACGCCCTCCTCGACCAGGCCCATGAGCGCGCGGATGTCGTCGAGCGTGGTCACGCCGCCGGACGCGACCACCGGACGGTCGGTGCGAGCACACACGTCGCGCAGCAACTGGAGGTTGGGCCCAGCGAGCATGCCGTCCTTGTTCACGTCGGTGACCACGTAGCGGGCGCAGCCCTCGGAGTCGAGGCGAGCCAGGGTCTCGTAGAGGTCGCCGCCGTCGCGGGTCCACCCCCGGGCGGCGAGGGTCGTGCCGCGGACGTCGAGGCCGATGGCCACCCGGTCGCCCCAGGTCGCGATCGCCTTGGCACACCATTCCGGCTGCTCGAGGGCGGCCGTACCGATGTTCACCCGTCGGCACCCGGTGGCCATGGCGGCCTCCAGCGACTCATCGTCACGGATGCCGCCGCTCATCTCGACCTTGATGTCGAGCCGGCCCACGATCTCGGCTTGGAGCTCACGGTTGTCGCCATGCCCGAACGCTGCGTCCAGGTCGACGAGATGCAGCCATTCGGCACCGGCACGCTGCCAGCGCAGCGCTGCCTCGATGGGGTCCCCGAAGGTCTTCTCCGAGCCGTCGACTCCCTGGACGAGCTGGACCGCCTGGCCGTTCTTGATGTCGACGGCGGGCAGGAGTTCCAGGTATGCGCTCACGCGCAGAACCCTAACGGGACATCTGCTCCAGGCGCGCAATCCGCTCGGCGGTGGGCGGATGGGTCGAGAACAGACGGGAGACGTCCTGGGCCCGGAACGGATTCGCGATCATCATGTGACTGGCGTTCTGCAGTTGCGGGGTCGGCGCGAGCGGCCGCTGCGCGATGCCGGCCTCGAGCTTGCGCAGCGCGGAGGCGAGCGCCAACGGGTCGCCGGTCAGCTTGCTGCCGTCCTCGTCGGCGTCGTACTCACGGGTTCGGCTGATGGCCAGTTGGATCAAGCTGGCCGCGATCGGCGCGAGGAAGACCATGGCGAGCATCGCCAGCGGGTTGGGCCGTTCCTCATCGGAGCCGCCGCCGAAGGCGCCGAACCACATCATCATCTGCGCCAGCGAGGTCACCAGGCCGGCGATGGCAGCGGCCACCGACGAGGTGAGAATGTCGCGGTTGTACACGTGCATGAGCTCGTGACCGAGGACGCCGCGCAACTCGCGCTCGTCGAGGATGCCGAGGATGCCCTCCGTGCAGCAGACCGCCGCGTGGGACGGATTGCGGCCGGTGGCGAAGGCGTTCGGCGCGTCCGTCGGCGAGACGAAGAGCGACGGCATCGGCTGGCCGGCAGCGGTGGAGAGCTCCCGGACGATCCGGTACATGGCCGGCTGCTCACTCTCGGTGACCGGGTAGGCGCTCATCGCGCGGATGGCGATCTTGCCGGAGTTCCAGTAGCCGTAGAACGTCGAGATCAGTCCCAGCAGGGCGAAGATCCAGATGAAGCGGCCCCCCGCCACCAGAGAGCCGACGCCGAGCAGCAGGGCCCAGATCGCGGCGAACAGGGCGGCCGTCTTCAGCCCGTTGAAATGGTGGTGCATGTCCCGAATCTAGCGGGAGCAGCCCAAGGGCGTCAGAGGGCGGCGACCCAGTTGCGCAGCAGTTGAGCGCCCGCGTCACCCGAATTCTCGGGGTGGAACTGCGTGGCCGACAGCGGACCGTTCTCGACGGCTGCGACGAAGCGGTCACCACCGTGCTCGGACCAGGTGACCAGCGGAGCGCGGGTACGGCCGTTGGTCTCCAGGGTCCAGCGGCGAACGCCGTAGGAGTGGACGAAGGAGAAGCGTTCGGCCTCGACGCCGGCGAACAACGCGCTGTCCGAGGGAGCCTCGACGGTGTTCCACCCCATGTGGGGCACCACGGGCGCCTGCAACCGCTCGACCACCCCGGGCCACTCGTCGCAACCTTGCGTCTCCACGCCGTGCTCGACCCCGCGCTCGAACAGCACCTGCATGCCGACGCAGATGCCGAGCACCGGACGGCCACCCGCCAGCCGGCGCCCGATCACCTCAGGTCCCCGCACGGCTCGGAGCCCCGCCATGCAGGCGGCGTAGGCACCCACACCGGGGACGACCAGACCGTCCGCCTCCTGGGCGGCGGTCCGATCGGCGGTGAGGTTCACCGTGGCGCCGGCTCGCTCCAAGGCGCGCACCGCGGACCGGACGTTGCCCGACCCGTAGTCGAGAACGACGACATCAGCCAACGAGGTTGCCCTTGGTGGACGGCACGCCGGTCTCCCGCGGGTCGAGCGCGATCGCGTCGCGCAGGGCACGCGCGAACGCCTTGAACTGCGTCTCCACCAAGTGGTGCGGGTCCCGCCCGGCGAGCACGCGTACGTGCAGGGCGAGCTGCGCGTGGAAGGCGATGGTCTCGAAGACGTGACGGGTCAGCGAGCCCACGTAGCCGTCGTTGCCGATCTGGACGTAGACCTGCCCCTCGGGCTCGCCGGTGTGGACGCAGTAGGGACGCCCGGAGATGTCCACGACCGCCTGCACCAGGGCCTCGTCGAGCGGAACCGTGGCGTCGCCGAAACGACGGGTGCCGCGCTTGTCGCCGAGTGCCTCGCGCAGTGCCTCACCGAGCACGATGGCGGTGTCCTCGACGGTGTGGTGCGCGTCGATGTGCGTGTCACCGATCGTCTCGACATGCAGGTCGATCAGGGAGTGCCGTGCGAACGAGGACAGCATGTGGTCGTAGAAGCCGACGCCGGTCGCGACCTGCGCCTTGCCCGATCCGTCCAGGTCGATCTCGACGAGGACCTTCGACTCCTTGGTCACCCGCTCGATCCGTGCGGTGCGGTTGCTCATGCTGTAACCCCTTCCAGGGCTGTCTTGAACGCATCCATCTCTGCTGGTGTTCCTACCGAGACGCGCAGCCAACCATCGGGTCCGACCTCGCGAATCAGTACTCCATGATCCAGCAAGGCCTGCCAGATTGCATGTCGGTTCTCGAACCGCCCGAACAGCACGAAGTTGGCATCGGAGTCGGCCACCTCGAATCCGGCGCCCCGCAGCCACTCCACGAGCGCATCGCGCTCGGCACGCAGGGACGCCACCGCCCCCAGAAGCTCGTCGGCGTGACGGAGCGAGGCGAGCGCGGTCGCCTGCGTGGTGCTCGACAGGTGGTACGGCAGCCGAACGACGCGGAGGGCGTCGCAGATGCGGGCGTCGGCACCGAGGTAACCGAGCCGCAGGCCGGCCGCCGCGAAGGCCTTGCTCATCGTGCGGGTGACCACGAGGTTCGGGTAGTCGGCCAGCAGCTCCAAGGCGCTGGGCGTGCCGCTCCGGCGGAACTCCGCATAGGCCTCGTCGATCACCAGCACGCCGTCGCCGACCAGACCCGCCAGCCGACCGATGACGTCGTGGGCCAGGGCGGTGCCCGTCGGATTGTTCGGACTCGGTAGCAGCACCACGCTCGGCCGGTGCTCGGCGATGAGGTCGGCGGCGTGCTCGAAGTCGAAGGAGAAGTCCTCACGACGGTGACCCTGGACCCACGCGGTGTGGGTGTCTCGGGCGTACTCGGGATACATCGAGTAGGTCGGCGCGAAGCTCATCGCGGTCCGCCCGGGACCCCCGAAGGCTTGCAACAGGTGCAGCATGACCTCATTCGAGCCGTTCGCCGCCCAGATCTGCGACCGGTCCAGCCTCACGCCGGACTCCCCCGCCAGGTACGCGGCGAGGGCGTCGCGCAACGCATCGAAGTCTCGATCCGGATAGCGATTCAGGGTCGCCGACGCCTGGGCCACGCTGGCCGCGATGTCCGCGATGACAGCGGCCGAGGGACCGTACGGGTTCTCGTTGGTGTTGAGCTGTACCGGGACGTCGAGCTGGGGCGCGCCATAGGGCTGGACGCCGCGCAACTCCTCACGCAGCGGCGGAATCCAATCGCTCATGCTCTGCGCACTCGAACCGCGGCGGCGTGACCAGGCAGGTCCTCGGCCTCGGCCAGGTTGATCACGTGGTCGGCAACCTCGGCCAGAGCGTCCGCGCTGTAGTCGATGACGTGCACGGCCTTGAGGAACGACCGCACCGACAGCCCCGAGGAGTGGCAGGCACAGCCGGCCGTCGGGAGAACGTGGTTGGAGCCGGCGCAGTAGTCGCCCAGCGACACCGGCGCGTGCGGGCCGACGAAGATCGCGCCGGCATTGCGCACCTTCGACGCGACCGCGGCCGCATCACGGGTCTGGATCTCCAGGTGCTCGGCCGCATAGGCGTTCACCACGTCGAGGCCCTGCTCCACACCCTCGACGAACACCACGGCCGACTGCTCGCCGGTCAGAGCTGTCCGGATGCGCTCGACGTGCTTGGTGGCCGCGACCTGCCGCTCCAGCTCCACATCGACGGCATCGGCGAGAGCCTCGGAGTGGGTGACCAGGACCGAGGCAGCCAGGGGGTCGTGCTCGGCCTGGCTGATCAGGTCGGCCGCGACGTAGGCCGGATCCGCAGTCTCGTCGGCGAGGATCGCGATCTCGGTCGGACCCGCCTCGGAGTCGATGCCGACGATGCCCTTGAGCACCCGCTTGGCCGAGACCACGTAGATGTTCCCCGGCCCGGTCACCAGATCGACGCGCTCGCAGACGTCCGGGATGCCGTAGGCGAACATCGCGATGGCCTGGGCGCCGCCGGCGGCATAGACCTCGTCGATGCCCAGGAGGCCACACGCGGCCAGGATGGTCGGGTGCGGCAGTCCGCCGTGCTCGCGCTGCGGCGAGCTGGTGAGCGCGATCGAGCGGACTCCAGCGACCTGCGCCGGCACCACATTCATGACGACGCTCGAGACCAGCGGCGCCAAGCCGCCCGGCACGTAGAGACCCACCCGGTCCACCGGGATCATGCGATGCGTCACCCTTGCGCCGGGTGCCAGATCGGTCACTACGTCCCGCTCGATCTCCGCCTCACACGTCCTGCGCAGACGACGGATCGACTCCTCGAGCCCGGCACGGACGTCTGCATCGAGAGTCGCCAGCGCCTCCTCGATCGCGGCGGCGGGCACCCTGATGTCGTCCTGCTCGACCCGGTCGAACCTGGCCGAATACTCGAGCACGGCAGCAAGCCCTCGGTCCCGCACGTCGTCACAGATCGGACGCACCACCGCTGCGGCGGCGTCCACATCGAACGCTGCCCGCGGAACGGCCGAGACGTAGTCGCCCGCGCGCAGACTGCGGCCGCGCAGGTCGATTCGTCGCATCATGCCCGAAGTTTAGAGGCTCGGCAGAGCTACTTCGTCGTCAATTTCATGTCGACCATCCCGGCGTCTCCCTCGCGCCAGCTCGCGATGCCGAGCGCGGCGAGGCCGGCGGTGTTGTCGGCCACCTCGGACGCGTTCGGTGCTCCCAGACGCTCCATCAGGTTCAGGATCGCGGTGCGCCAGGAGGAGTCGATGCGCAGGAAGAACAGGCTCTGCGCCTGCGCGGCCTCCGGCAGCGCAGCCTTGAACTCAGGGTCGGTGCCCAGCTTGCCGGCGCCGTCGGTGATCGCGTGCGCGTAGCTCGGGTTGGTGGCGATCACGTAGTCCTGACCCGCCACCTTGTTGACGATCCCCATCTGGGCGAGCGTGCCGCCGATCTTGGCCTCGACCTTGGCGATCAACGCCCTGATCTTCCCGGCGTCGCCCTTGATCTTGAGCCCGAGCGGGAGCTGCTGCGGGCTCTGAATGGTGCCGAGGTCCGTGGGTGCATTGCCGCCGAAGCTCAACACCACGGCCTGCCCGAGCAGAGTCGTGACGTCCTCGGGAGCCGCGAGGCCCGTGTACTGCTTGAAGAGCGCCTTGGCCTGAGCAGCGCTCGGCATCGTCCCGTCCTTGGCCTGCAGCCCTTGCCGGAGTCCCGTCACGAACCCCTTCGAGACCTGGTCGGCCATCCCCTTGGTGACGCCGAGTCCTAGAACCAGGGTGCTGTCGATCGGCAGGGTCGACACCTCGCTGCCCAGCGCGGTCGTGCCACCACCGGTCAGCGTCTTGGAGCCGATGGCCATCTTCAGCTGGATCCCGTCGCTGACCGCGCTCAACGAGCCCGCCAACCCGGTGAACTCGCCTACGGCCGACTTCAGGGCCGCAGCACGGCTGCCGAAATCGGCTGAGAACTTCGCGAGCAGCGCACTCACGCCAGCCCTGGCGACGTAGAAGCTCACGATTCCATCCGAGCCGACCTTGCTGGTCCACTTGGTGTAGCCGGGATCGCTGCTCAGCGGGTGCGCCTTCGCCTCCGCGACCACCTTGTCGAGGTGCGCCTGACTGTCGCTGGCGACCACATAGCGGCCGGTCACGGTGTAGATGAAGTCATGCGACTTCGAACAGGCCACCACCTTGGCCAGCGCGGCCTTGGCGGCGGCGCCGTCGGTGGTCTCCAGTGCGGCCACCGGGGATGGCGACGAGCCGCCGAGATCGATGGCACCGAGGGCGAAGTGATTGCCCAGCCAGGGCGCGAAGTCCTGGGCGAAGCTGAGCGAGGGACACTTCGCCGACTTCAGCGCCTGCTCGATGACCCACTTGCGAGGGTCGTCCTTGGGCCCGACGGCGACCTTGCCCTTCAGCGCCGGGAACTTCCCGATGAAGTGGAGCAGGTCGAGCTTCTCCGAGAGCGACGGGCTCGCGTTCACCGTGGCGACGGCGAGCGTGGACGCCGGCAGCACCGACGCGGGCAGGGCGGCCGTCGAGTCGTCGGACTTGATGACCTTGTCGTAGACCAGCCATCCGCCGCCGCCGAGGATCGCGAGGATGACCACGAGCACGACGGCGAGCAGGGCGTTGCTCGGTCCTGACTTGGGGGACGCGACCGGCTGAGGGGCTGCGTTCGGTTCGATGTCAGACACGGGTCCCCCTGCGGAGCGTGGGCGAGAACTCAGTTGGGCGTGAGCGCGCCCAACATATCGGAGTCGGTCCGATCGGCGTCGCCGAAGCGCTCCGAGGGTGTGCACAACAGCACGATCAGTGAGCCCAGGGTGGCGGCCACCGGCCAACCCAGCAGAACTCCCGTCGCCTGGATGCGCAGTCGTACCGGCGCGCTCGCACCGGACGCGGCACTCTTCAGCACGGAGAGCGGGTCACCGGGGCCGAGCCAGAGCCCGAAGCGCTCCATCAATGCCGCCGCCAGGAGGCTCATGACGGCGATGAGCACCACCACCGCGATCGGAGTGCGACGCCGCCAGTAGGTCAGGGCGGCGCCCAGCACCAGTGCGATCGGGAGGCTCACGAACAGATAGACGGCGTCGATCCCCACGGTCTTGGTGGCCTCGACGGGACCCAGCGTCACGCCGGCGCTCGTCCGCTGCCACCGCGGCAGCTCGACGTTCCCCTGCCAGATGAGTGCGGCCACGAGGGCAGCGAGCGCGAAGACGGCAGCGAAGATCGCTGCATCCCGCCCCAGTCGCCGAGCCTGACGGTTGAGGTCGTCGGTCACTCCACACACCCCGGTCCCAAGAGTTGCTTCAAGTCTGCGATCAACGCCGGCGTGGAGGTGACGCGCAGTCGATCCGGAAGGCGGAGCACCTTGGTGGACGAACGCGACCTCAACATCAGGCGCACTTCAGTAGTACCAGGATGGCTGCGAAGAACCTCGCTCAGCTGCTCGACGACGGCCGGCGTGCAGCGCGTCGAGGGCAGCGAGATCTGGACTGGACCGCCCTCGGCCGACCGGAGGTCAGGCGCGGAGACCTCCAGACCATGCAGCTCGAGCTGCTCCTTGCTGCGCGAGATCCGACCCTTGACGCTGAGGACCGCGTCCTCCCGCAGCAGGCCTGCGGCCAGGGTGTAGGCCTTGGGGAACATCAGCACGTCGACGGCACCCTCGAGATCCTCGATGGTGACCAGCGCCCAAGGGTCGCCACGCTTGGTGACCTTGCGCTGGACCGCGGTGACCAGTCCGGCGATCGTGACCGTGTCGCCGTCCTTGCGCTCCTCGTCGGCCAGCAGGGCTCCGATCGTGCTGTCGGCGATCGTGGCCAGCACGTGGTCGAGTCCGAGCAGCGGGTGGTCGGACACGTACAGCCCCAACATGTCCCGCTCGTGGGCCAACAGCGTCTGCTTCTCCCACTCGGGCAGATCGGGGATCACGACCGCCACGTCCAGGGTCGGGCCCGCATCGTCCAAGCCGTCGAAGATCGAGAATTGGTCCTCGTCGACCTTCTTCAGCCCGCTGTACCGGTCGACCGCCTCCTCGTGGATCGCCACCAGCGCTCGCCGGTGGTGGTTCATGGAGTCGAACGCGCCGGCCAGGATCAACGACTCGATCAGGCGCTTGTTGCAGACGGTCGACGGCACCTTCTCGAGGAAGTCGTTGAAGTCCGCGAAGCGGCCGGAGTCGGTACGGGCGGCGATGATCTGCTCGACCACGTTGCTGCCGACGTTGCGCACGGCCGTCAGACCGAACCTGATGTCGTTGCCGACAGCCGTGAAGTTGGCAGCCGACTCGTTGACATCCGGCGGGAGCACCTGGATCTTCATCCGGCGGCACTCGTTGAGGTAGACCGCCATCTTGTCCTTGTCGTTCTTGACCGAGGTCAGGAGCGCGGCCATGTACTCCGTCGGGTAGTTGGCCTTGAGGTATGCGGTCCAGTACGTGATGACGCCGTAGGCAGCCGAGTGCGACTTGTTGAAGGCGTAGTCGGCGAAGGGGACGAGGGTGTCCCACAGGATCTTGACGGCGTCCTGCGGGTAGCCGCGCTCGAGCATGCCCGTGGAGAAGCCCTCGTACTGCTTGTCGAGCTCCTCCTTCTTCTTCTTGCCCATGGCGCGGCGCATGTTGTCTGCGGCGCCGAGGGAGAAGCCCGCGAGCACCTGGGCGATCGCCATCACCTGCTCCTGATAGACGATCAGGCCATAGGTCTCGCCGAGCACCTCTTCCAGGGCTTCGGCCAGGGCGGGGTGGATCGGGGTGATCGGCTCGCGGCCGTTCTTGCGGTGCGCGTACTTGTTATGCGAGTCCGCACCCATCGGGCCCGGCCGGTAGAGAGCGGAGACCGCGGTGATGTCGGCGAACTGGTCGGGCAGCATCGAGCGGAGCAGTGCCCGCATGCCGCCACCATCGAGCTGGAAGACGCCGAGCGTGTCACCGCGGCCCATCAGCTCGTAGGTCGGACGGTCGTCGAACGGCAGCTCCTCGGGCACGACCTTCTCGCCGCGGTTCACCTCGATGTTGGCGACGGCGTCCTCGAGCGTGTGCAGGTTGGACAAGCCGAGGAAGTCCATCTTCACGAGGCCGAGCGCCTCGCACATCGGGTACTCGAACTGCGTGACGACCGCGCCGTCCTGCTTGGGATCCATCAGCGGCACGATGTCGATCAGTGGCTCGCTCGCCATGATGACGCCGGCCGCGTGCACACCGGTCTGGCGAATCTGCCCCTCGAGGCCGGTGGCGACCTCGTAGATCCGTTGGACGTCGGGGTCCTGCTCGTAGAGCTGCCGGAACTCCGCGCCCTCGGCGTAGCGCTTGTCCTGGGGGTTGAAGATGTCGCTGAGCTTGACGCCCTTGCCCATCACGTCCGGTGGCAACGCCTTGGTGATGCGATCGCCGATGGCGAAGCCGTGGTCGAGGATCCGGGCCGCGTCCTTGATGGCCTGCTTGGCCTTGATCCGGCCGAAGGTGGCGATCTGGGCGACGCGCTCGGCGCCGTACTTCTCGGTGACGTAGGCGATCACCTCGCCGCGCCGGTGATCGTCGAAGTCGATGTCGAAGTCGGGCATCGACGGCCGCTCGGGATTGAGGAACCGCTCGAAGAAGAGGCCGTGCTCCAGCGGGCACAGGTCGGTGATCCGCAACGCGTAGGCCGCGATGGAGCCCGCTCCCGACCCACGGCCCGGGCCGACCCGGATGCCGTTGTTCTTGGACCACTGGATGAAGTCCGCCACCACCAGGTAGTAGCCGCAGTAGCCCTTCTGGGAGATGACGGCCAGCTCCATCTCGACCCGGTCCTTGACCTCCTGGGTCAGGCGGTCGCCCGGATAGCGCGCCTCGATGCCACGCCAGACCTCCTTGCGGAACCAGCTCTCCTCGGTCTCCCCCGCCGGAATGTCGGCGCGGGCCATGTAGCCGCCGGTGGACTCGGTGAACTCCACGTCGCAGCGCTCGGCGATCTCCAGCGTGTTGTCGCACGCGGCGATGAGGTCGTGGGAGGCCCAGAGCTCGCGCATCTCCTGAGCCGACTTGATGTAGTAGCCGGTGCCCTCGAAGGCGAAGCGCTTGCCGCCCTGGGAATACGGCGGCTCGGACAGCCGACTGCCCGAGTTCACGCAGAGGAGCGCCTCCTGGGCGCCCGCGTCCTCCGGGTTGTTGTAGTGCGAGTCGTTGGTGGCCAGCGGCTTGATGCCCAGGTCCCGCCCGAGCTTGAGGAGGTCGTCGCGAACCCGCTTCTCGATGTCGATGCCGTGGTCCATCAGCTCGAGATACACGTTGTCGCGACCGTAGATGTCCTGCAGCTCCCCGGCCGCCCGCACCGCCTCGTCCCACTGGCCCAGGCGAAGCCGGGTCTGGATCGCTCCGGAAGGGCACCCCGTCGACACGATGATGCCCTCGCTGTGCGCGACGAGCAGCTCCTTGTCCATGCGCGGCTTGTAGAAGTACCCCTCCATGCTCGCCTTCGAGGCGAGCCGGAACAGGTTGCGCATCCCCTCGGTGGTCTCCGCCCACATCGTCATGTGGGTGTAGGCGCCACCACCGGAGACGTCGTCGCCGCCCTCCTCGGATTGATCGCCCTTGCCCCAGCGGATGCGCCGCCGCTCCTGGCGGGGCGTCTCCGGGGTGACGTAGGCCTCGATGCCGATGATCGGCTTGACCCCGTACTTCTTGGCCTTGGAGTAGAAGTCGAAGGCGCCGTGCAGGTTGCCGTGGTCGGTCATGTCGATGGCCGGCATCTCCAGCTCGGACGTGCGCTTGAACAGCCCGTCGAGCAGGGAGGCGCCGTCGAGCATGGAGTATTCGGTGTGCACGTGCAGGTGCGCGAACGAGTCTCTGGATGCCGCCGACATAGGAGCCTCAGCCTAACCGGGCCGACCGACAGAGCTCAGTTCCCTCGCCCTGCCAAGACACAGCCGAACGGACATCCCACACCTAGTCCATCGGGACTAGGAAGTGTGCCGGTTCGGTGACTACTCGGTGCCCGGGGCCCGACCTACCGTCGAAAGCACCGGCAGATCCCAAGGGAGGGGGTCTGCGGGTGGAGTTCTCGGGAGGGACTACCGATCATGCGTCTACGTCGTCATGCCCTGGCGCGCCTTGGAGCGCGACTGGCCCTGTTCACCATCCTCAGCAGCACGGCGGTCGTCGGAGTCGTCGAGGCATCGTCCTCGGCCACATCCCTGACCAACACCAAGCCCTCGGGCCTCTACGCCTGCTCGATGAGCTCGACCTCGATCTCGTCGTCCTGCCTGGCCGGGGCGCTGCGGGACTTCAATGCTGCCCGCGCCAAGGAGGGCGTGAAGCCGATGGTGCTGCCGTCGAGCTTCACCTCGATGAGCGTGCCGAACCAGATCTTCACCCTGACGAACATCGAGCGCCGCGACCGCGGCATCTCCAGCTTCGTGCTGCTGTCCTCGAACCTGTTCACCTACGTGCTCAACGCGGCGAACCAGGCGCTGGACCCGCTGTTCCCCTCCTGGACGATGGAGGGTGGATCGAACTGGGCGAGCCCGAAGAACTCGCTGTGGGCGTTCTTCATGTGGATGTACGACGACGGCCTCGGGTCCGGGAACCTGGACTGCACGTCGAGCAACACCAGCGGGTGCTGGGGTCACCGCAAGAACATCCTCGGGGCCTACGCCGCCCCGCGGGCGATGGGCGCCGCCGTCGGCAGCACCGGTATTGCGACGTTGATGCTCGGTCAGGACATGCACGACGTCGGTCCCTACCTGCCGAATGCCCCGGGGTCGCTGTCGGCCAAGGAGCTGAGCACCCGCGCCGTGTCCCTGAGCTGGCCTGCCCCGACGTATCGCGGAGCGCCCGTCCTCGGGTACCGGGTGCGCTACGACGGCCACAGTTGGGTCAACACCTACCTGCACCGCTACTGGACGACGCCCCGGCTCACCGTCGGGTACCACACCTTCAGCGTGCGCGCCTACAACCGCTACGGCTCCTCGGCGTACACCCGCACGGTGCGCATCTACGTCCGCTAGGGCTGCGCGTCCTCCCAAGCGGTCAGACTCTCGGCGATCACCGCGTCCATGACCGGTGCGATCCGATCGATCTCGAGCCCGGGACCGTGACGCGCCATCCGCTCGACGATGGCGCGCTCGCGTTCCGGATCACGGCCGGCGTGTCCACTGGGACCGCCGGCCGCGCTCTTCTGACCCTTGACCGCGGCGGTGAGGGCGAAGCGGCGAGCCAGCAGCTCGGCCAGCTGAGCGTCCACCTCGTCGATCTCCTTGCGGAGATAGGTCAACGGTTCCCGGCCCGGCCACGCCATCCGGATGTCCGGCTCCCGTTCCGGGTTGCCGGAGCCGTCGGTGTGCTCGAGCTCGATCAGGCCATGGCGCCGGTAGAAGCCGCGCGCGGGGGCGTTCGAGGCGAAGACCCAGAGACCGAAGCCGTCGGGTCGCAGCGCCATGGCCAACTCCAGCAGCGCGGTGCCGACGCCCGTTCCCTGACGCTCAGGTGCGACGTAGAGCGACTCCAGCCAGGGGCCGGTGAGGGTGGCGAATCCCGCCAGACCCAGGGCGTCCTCCGCGAGCCAGACCTCGCGAACCGTGAGATCCCAGGCCTCGATGTGACGACGGACGACGTCCCAGGGACTCGTGACCGACGGCATCGCCGGGCCGGCACTCGTGCGCGACGCGAGGAAGAGGTCGGCGACCTCGGGAAGGTCCGCGTGCTCCGCCGGCCTGAAGGTCAACCCCGCCTCGTCAGTGGGCATCGCGGATGATCTCCAAGGCAGCGGCAAGGTCGGCCGGATAGGGGGACTCGAACGTGACGTAGTCGCCGCTCTCGGGGTGCTCGAAGCCCAGCTTGACCGCGTGCAGCCACTGCCGTTCGAGGCCGAGCCTCGTGGCCAGGGTCGGGTCGGCGCCGTAGGTCAGGTCGCCGACGCAAGGATGCTTCAGCGCGGCCATGTGCACGCGGATCTGGTGGGTCCGCCCCGTCTCCAGATGCACCTCGAGCAAGGAGGCGAAGCGATGGGCCTCGAGTGTCTCGTAGTGCGTGATGCTGTGCTTGCCGTCCTCGCGCACCGCGAACTTCCAGTCCGAGCTGGTGTGCCGTCCGATCGGCGCGTCGATCGTGCCCATCAGCGGATCCGGATGCCCCTGCACCAGCGCGTGATAGGTCTTGTCGACGGTCCGCCGCCGGAAGGCGTTCTTCAGCACCGAGTAGGCGCGTTCGCCCTTGCAGATCACCATCACGCCGGAGGTGCCGACGTCCAGTCGCTGCACGATGCCCTGACGCTCCGGGGCGCCGCTGGTGGCGATCCGCACCCCGGCCGCGCGGAGGTGCCCGACCACGGTCGGGCCGGTCCAGCCCATCGAGGGGTGGACGGCGACCCCGACGGGTTTGTCGACGATGACGATCGCCTCGTCCTCGAAGATGATCGAGAGGCCTTCGACGGTCTCCTCCCGGATCTCGAGCGGGTCGGTCACCGGCGGGATCTCCACCTCGAGCATCGCCCCCGCGATCAGCCGATCCGACTTGGCCACCGCGTGGGAGTCAAGGCGTACCCGACCGTCGGCGATCAGCTCGGCTGCGCGGGTGCGCGAGAGACCGAACATCTTGGCCAACCCCGCATCCACCCGCTCCCCCGCGACTCCCTCGGGAACCATCAGCAGGCGGTGGTCGGTCATGGGTTCATTCTGACGGTTCCTTGGCCGCCGATCGCGAGCCATCCAGTCGCACGCCGCGGATCAGCTGGATGACCATCAGCACCGCGGCCACGTTGATGCACATGTCGGCCACGTTGAAGACCGCGTAGTGCGGCAGCTGGATGAAGTCGACGACGTGTCCGCGGAACGGCCCGGGGTCGCGGAAGAGCCGGTCGGCC
>JBQCJL010000418.1:0-4039 GCA_051952795.1 Marmoricola sp. | reverse complement strand
CTCATGTGACCGGAGTCACCCGTAACCAATTTGATTCTGCTTGCAACTGTTAGCACGATTGAGGGGTGGCAAAGTCCAAGGTCGGAAAGACGGTCCAGTCCCTCGGTGACTACCTGCGGGATCAGCGCACGGCCGCCCAGTTGTCGTTGCGTCAGCTCGCAGACCAGACCGGTGTGTCGAATCCGTACCTGAGCCAGATCGAGCGTGGTCTGCGGCGGCCCTCAGCCGAGGTGCTGCAGCAGATCGCCAAGGCTTTGCGCATCTCGGCGGAGCAGTTGTATGTGCACGCCGGAATTCTCAACCCCGAAGAGGGACAGGTCCGTTCGGTCGAGTTGGCCATCCTGGCTGATCCGGCGCTGACGGAGCGCCAGAAGAACACCCTCTTGGACGTTTACCAGTCCTTCCGGGCAGCGTCCGAGGCGACGAATGTCGCGCCGTCCACGCCAGCCGAGGTCGTGGCCGCCGATGTCGTCGACGAGCCCCACCGCACCAACCCCGACGACCTGGTCGCGCCTGCGGCGCAGGCACACCATGAAGGAGAATGAAATGGCAAAGCAGTTCAACCTCGAGCAGTTCAAGACCGAGGCCGTGAAGCCCCTGTTCGCGGTTGCCGGTGCCACCGAGATCGCGGTCGACCGCGCTCGCGCCTACGCCGCCGACGCGCAGAAGGCCGCTCAGGAGCGCATCGACGCCGTGCAGTCGCGCGTGTCGACCGTCGAGCGTGACCCCAAGGCGCTGCAGAGCCAGGCCGTGTCGGCCGTCAACGCCCGCATCGACGAGCTCACCAAGGACGCCAAGGACGCGCAGGCCAAGTTCGAGGCTCGCATCAGCGAGCTGCAGAAGGACGCCCGCGACCTGCCGACGCGCATCCAGAAGCAGCTCGAGGACGCGGTCAAGGAGCTGACCGACACCTACGCCGACCTGGCCGCGCGTGGTGAGAAGTTCGTCGCCGCCATCCGCAAGGACGGCGTCAAGGCTGTCACCACGAAGGCCCAGCCGGTCAAGAAGGCTGCCGCCAAGAAGGCGCCGGCCAAGAAGGCCGCCGCGAAGAAGGCTCCGGCCAAGAAGACCGCTGCGAAGAAGGCCGCTCCGAAGAGCGCCTGACCTCGTCGCAAGAGTTCGGCCCCAGGGTGTGCCCTGGGGCCGAACTCATTCCCAACCAGCGATAACCTGTGAACGTGGTCGACTCTGTGGTCTCGATCGAGAATGTCGTCGCGTGGGGGATCTTCCTCTCCATCGTCGCGTTCGAGATCTTCGCGCTCTCTGATGCGACGACGCGACCGACACAGGCGTATGTCTCCAGCGGCAAGCTGACCAAGCCGGCCTGGATCCTCATCCTGCTCCTCGCTCTGCTCACCGGCGTCGCGTTCCGGAGCCCGACCGGCAGCTACGGCATCTTCGTGCTGCTCGGGCTTGTCGCCACCTCGGTCTACATGGCGGATGTCCGCCCCGTCGTGGCCGTCCGTCGTGGTCGGCGCCCGTGACCCTCGAGATGACGGCACCTGCACCGGCGCAGACGGACCAGCGCACCCACCTACAACGCCGCCTCGGTGTGGCCATGCTCTATGTCTTCATCGTCGACCTCGTCGTGATCACGGCGTCCTCGGCGCTGGGCTGGCACTGGCGGTACGCGATCCACAACCTCGCCTCGGACAGCGCCCTGACGACCGACCGAGGTGGATGGCAGCCGCACATCGCCGGCTGGCTCATCAGCGTGTGGGCGCTGGTGCTCCTCGCCATCGGGGCCTATGACGCGCGTGGCTTCGGCACCCGCCTCGACGAGTTCCGGCGCATCGTCTTCGGCACCATGGTCGCGATGGGGCTGACGGGCTTCCTGGTCTTCATGCTCAAGTCGACCGTGCCGCGTGGCTACGTGCTGCTGACCTTCGCCATCGGGCTCCCGTCGTTGGTCGTGCTGCGGTACTTCGACCGCAAGGTGCTCCATTGGAAGCGCCGGCACGGACGCCTGGTCAGCCGGACGATCGCCGTCGGCAATCCGGACTCCGTGGCTGAGCTGGTCGAGGTTCTGGAGCGCGAGAAGTGGACCGGCTACCGCGTGCTCGGCATGTGTGGGAATTCCGCGCCTCCGGGCGTCGAGCTGTTGGGATCCGTCGCGGAGCTTCCCGAGGTCGCGATGGCACTCGAGGCGGACGCCGTGCTGGTGGCCGGTGGCTCGTACAACTCCGCGTCGGAGTTGAGGCGCATCGGCTGGGCGCTCGAGGGCTTGGGACTCGACATGCTCGTGGTTCCGTCCCTGATCGACGTCGCCGGTCCCCGGGTCCGGTTCTCGCACGTCGCCGGCCTGCCGCTCGTCCATGTGCAGGAGCCTCAGATCGACGAGGCCATGGGCTTCGCCAAGCGCGTCTTCGACCTGGTCGGCGCGAGTCTGTTGCTCCTCCTCGGCGGCATCCCGATGCTCGTCGTGGCGTTGATCGTGAAGCTGCAGGACGGCGGCCCGGTCTTCTATAAGCAGCGACGCGTGGGCCGGCAGCAGACCGAGTTCCTCATGTTCAAGTTCCGCTCGATGATCCCGAACGCCGACCAGGTGCGCGTGGACCTCGACCACGCCAACGAGCACGACGGCGTGCTGTTCAAGATCAAGGACGACCCCCGCGTCACCCGCTTCGGCAGCTTCATCCGTCGCTTCTCCATCGACGAGACGCCTCAGCTCATCAACGTTCTGCGCGGTGAGATGAGCCTCGTCGGTCCCCGGCCTCCGCTGCCGGACGAGGTGGCTCGCTACGACGAGGACGTGCACCGCCGGCTCCTGGTCCGGCCCGGTCTCACCGGCCTGTGGCAGGTGTCGGGCCGCTCGGACCTGTCCTGGTCGGAGTCGGTGCGCCTCGATCTCTACTACGTCGACAACTGGTCCCTGACCAGCGACATCGTCATCCTCATCAAGACGATTCGCGCGGTCCTGCTGCGCCGCGGCGCGTACTGAGCGCCATGCGGGGGATCATCCTGGCCGGGGGCACGGGTTCTCGTCTCCACCCGATCACCCTCGGCCAGAGCAAGCAGCTCCTGCCCGTCTACGACAAGCCGATGGTCTACTACCCGCTGTCGACTCTGATGTTGGCGGGCATCCAGGACATCCTGGTGATCAGCACGCCCGAGGATGCTCCGGGCTTCGCGCGGCTCCTCGGGGACGGCTCGCAGTTCGGGCTGAGCATCACGCATGCGGTGCAGCCGTCACCGGACGGCCTGGCCCAGGCCTTCACGATCGGCGAGGACCACATCGGTGGCGACAGTGTCGCGCTGATCCTCGGGGACAACATCTTCTACGGAACCGGCCTGGGAACCCAGCTGAGCCGGTTCCGAGGAGTCGATGGCGGCGCCATCTTCGGCTACCGGGTAGCGGACCCGACGGCCTACGGCGTGGTCGAGTTCGACGAGGACGGCACCGCCCTGTCGTTGGAAGAGAAGCCGACGCAGCCCAAGAGTCCTTACGCCGTGCCCGGCCTGTACTTCTACAGCAACGATGTCGTCGAGATCGCCAAGGGTCTGAAGCCGTCCGCCCGTGGCGAGCTGGAGATCACCGACGTCAATCGCACCTACCTGGAGCAGGGGCGGCTGCACGTCGAGGTGCTCCCTCGGGGGACAGCGTGGTTGGACACAGGGACGTTCGACTCGTTGCTCGAGGCGAGCAACTACATCGCGACCATCGAGCGCCGGGCCGGCCTGAAGATCGGTGCGCCGGAGGAGATCGCGTGGCGACGGGGGTTCCTCACCGAGGACCAACTGCGCACTCGGGCCGAATCGCTCGTCAAGAGCGGTTACGGCACCTACCTGCTGAGCCTGCTCGGCGGCAGGCCGTAGCCTCACCCCATGCCAGTTGACGCCCAGATCGAAACGCTGCTGTCCCTCATCGCCTCGGGCACGCCGATGTACGAGGTCTCGCCCGAGGAGGCGAGTGGAGGCTTCCGGACGCTCACCGTCAGCTTCCGCAAGCCGGAGGATCTCATCGAGGTCGGCGCGGTCGAGGACATCAAGGTCGCCGGCGCCGAGGGCGAGCTGAACGCTCGGGTCTACCGACCCTCGA
>JBQCJL010000417.1:0-2376 GCA_051952795.1 Marmoricola sp. | reverse complement strand
ATGACGATCGGCACCACACCTCGCCCCTGGCCGGTCGCGGACCGACCAAGAACACCAAGGTGACGGCTCGGCTAGTCAAGGACCGGCTGGACAGCGAGCTGGTCGGCAACGTGTCGCTGCGGATCCTGCCGACCGACCGCCCGGACGCCTGGGAGGTCCAGGGTCGCGGCGAGCTCGCGCTCGCCATCCTGGTCGAGCAGATGCGTCGCGAGGGCTACGAGCTCACCGTCGGCAAGCCCCAGGTGGTCACCAAGGAGGTCAACGGCAAGCTGCACGAGCCGACCGAGCGCCTGACCATCGACGCTCCCGAGGAGCACCTCGGCGCCATCACCCAGCTGCTCGCCCTCCGCAAGGGCCGCATGGAGCAGATGACCAACCACGGCACCGGCTGGGTCCGGATGGAGTTCCTGGTTCCGTCGCGCGGACTCATCGGCTTCCGTACCGAGTTCCTCACCATCACGCGTGGCACCGGCATCGCCCACCACATCTCAGAGGGCTACGAGCCGTGGGTCGGCCCGATCCAGTCCCGCTCGCAGGGCTCCTTGGTCGCAGACCGCGCCGGCGCGGCCACCGCGTACGCGATGACCAACCTGCAGGAGCGCGGGATCATGTTCGTCGAGCCCACGACCGAGGTCTACGAGGGCATGATCGTCGGCGAGAACTCGCGTGCCGACGACATGGACGTGAACATCACCAAGGAGAAGCAGCAGACCAACGTCCGCTCCTCCACCTCGGACAACTTCGAGAAGCTCATCCCGCCCAAGAAGCTCTCGCTCGAGCAGTGCCTGGAGTTCTGCCGCGACGACGAGTGCGTCGAGGTCACTCCAGACGCCGTGCGCATCCGCAAGGTGCATCTCGACAAGAACGAGCGGGCCAAGCACGCTGCCCGGGCGCGCAAGGCCTGAGTCCTACACGTCGCGGCGCTTCAGGACGACCAGGCCGATGAGGAGCGCGGCGACGGCGTAGACCACGAGCATCGCCGCGCCCATGCCGTTGGACAGGGTGTGGCTGCCCAGTTCGGTCCGCGTCGACATCATGTGGTCGGCGATGTTCAGGGGCAGGTACTTGGAGATGTTGTTCTGCCAGGACGCCGGCAGCGACTGGACGATCAGCGGTAGCACGAGCACGACGCCGAAGAGGGTCGCGATCGAGCCGCCGGTGTTCCTCAGCGCGAACCCGAAGCCGAGCCCGATGAGCCCGACGCAGACCAGGTAGAGGGCGGTGCCGGTCACGGCACGCAGCGCACCCGGATGGCTCAGCGGCACATTCAGGTTCCAGGTGGACAGCACGGCCTGTCCGGCGAAGAAGGCGATGAACATCATCGCGAGCGCCACGACGGCGGTCACGCACCCGAAGACCAGCGTCTTGGCGAGGAGGACCGAGGTTCGCTTGGGCACGGCGGTCATCGATGCCCGGATCGAGCCGGTGGCGTATTCACCCGTCACGTACAGCACTCCGATCACGCCGATCGCCAGCTGGGCCAAGAACGAGCCGTGGAGTGGGAACGCGACGGGGTCGATGACATCGCCGCCGTGCTGATGGATGTCGTTGCCGCGCAGCGCCGCGATCAGGATGCCGAGTCCGTCCGTGATCAGCAGCGCGACGGCGTAGGTGATCCAGGTCGAGCGCAGTGAGCGCAGCTTGATCAGCTCCGAGCGGACCACGCGCCCGAAGGAGACGCCGGGAGCGACCCGATCCGCTGGGCGCTGGTAAGTGGTGACCGACATCAGGCGACCGCCTCTCCGTTGATGGTCGCGACATAGTCGAGGGAGCTGCGCGTGATGGACATGAACGCCTCCTCGAGGCTCGCCTCGTGCGGTGTCAGACGCGTGAGCGCCAGACCCGCGCTGGCTGCGATCCGGCCGATCTGCTCGGCGGTGAGTCCGCTGACCTCGAGGTCTCCGCCGGTGCTCTCCTCGACGGTCACGGAGTCGCTCACCAGCAACGAGCGCAGCTGATCGTTGTCCACGCTGCCCACCGTGACCAGATCCTGCGCGGCCTGCCGGGTCAGGTCGGCCACGGAGCAGTCGGCGATCAAGCGGCCCTTGCCGATGACGATCAGGTGCTCGGCGGTCAACGCCATCTCGCTCATCAGGTGCGAGGACACGAAGATCGTGCGCCCCTCCGACGCCAGCGATTTCAACAGGTTGCGAATCCAGAGCACGCCCTCGGGGTCGAGCCCGTTGACCGGCTCGTCGAGCAGCAGCGTCTGCGGGTCGCCCAGAAGCGCGGAGGCGATGCCGAGCCGCTGCCCCATGCCCAGGGAGAACCCGCCGGCCCGCTTGCCGGCGACGTCGTGCAGGCCGACGATGTCGATGACCTCCTCGACCCTCCGTCTGGGCACGCCGTTGGTGGCGGCCAGCGCCCGCAGGTGGT
>JBQCJL010000416.1:0-2868 GCA_051952795.1 Marmoricola sp. | reverse complement strand
CGCCGGGCACGAGACGACGGCGACGGCCCTGTCGTGGGCGCTCTACGAGCTCGGTCGAGACACCGCTCAGGAGCAACGTGCCCGCGAGGCCGCATCGGCGGGTGACGAGGAGTATCTGGAGGCGGTCCTCAAGGAGGCCATGCGCCTGCATCCGGTGATCCCGATGGTGGTTCGGCACCTGACGGCGCCGGTCCGGATCGGCGGGAGGGATCTTCCGGCCGGCGCCAACGTCGCCGCCTCGATCATCCTGGCCCACGCGGATGAGAGCCAGCATCGCGACGAGGCTCGGTTCCGGCCGCAACGGTTCATCGACGGCGAGGTCCATGCGAACACCTGGATCCCGTTCGGTGGCGGGGTTCGGCGCTGCATCGGCGCCAGCTTCTCGCTCATGGAGGGGGTCGCGGTGTTGCGCGCGGTGCTCGCGACCTACGACGTGACCATTCCGGAGGGGAGCGTCGAGACGCCGAAGGTCCGCAACATCACGAGTGTGCCGCGCCACGGCGCGAAGATCATCGTCTCGCCTCGTTAGGTTGCGGTGACGCCGCTGCGCGGTGGTTCCTGAGGAGCGCCCGTAGGGCGCGTCTCGAAGGGATCCTCAACCTCCGGAACCGTGGATGCGACGGGTGAGAAGTGCACCCGTGGCGGTGACGGCGTCGACGATCACGCGGGTCGGTGCCGCCGCGTCCGCGGGATAGGTCACCGCGACGGCGGCCACCGGCACGCGGTTGTGATCGAGCACCGCGACCGCGACCGAGGCGAATCCCGGCGTGATCTCGCCGTCCTCCGTCGCGTGACCACGCTGCCGCGTCTCGCTGAGCACCGCCCGGAGTGCACTCGGCGTGCTCGGTCCGGTCGCATGGCGGGAGATGAACGCATCCTTGTCCGGAAACAGGGCACGCACCTGGTTGGCCGGTAGGGCTGCCAGGATCGCCCGCCCGCTGGCAGTCAGATGTGCAGGCAGCCGCACGCCCACATCGGTCACGAGGGGAGGGCGCCCGGGTGCGCGCTCCTCCAGCACATAGAGGACGTCGCGACCATGGGGCACCGCCAGGTGTGCCGACTGTCCGAGTTGATCGACGAGGGCCGCGAGCGGCCGGCGCGCGATCCGCTGCAGGGGTGCCTGCCGGGCGTAACCGGTGCCGACCTCGTAGGCAGCGACGCCGAGCCCGTAGCAGCGGTCGTCGGTGAGGTGGGCGACGAAGCCCTCCTCGATCATCGCGTTGATCAGGTGGTAGGCCGTCGACCGCGGGAGATCGACCGCGCGTGCGATCCGGTCGAGCGGCACCGGGTCGGGCTGGGTCGCCAGGTAGCGCAGCACCCGGAGGGTGCGCGTGGCGGCCGGGACCTGGCTCATGCCTGCACCCTAGTCTCGGATACGAGACAGAACCAGCTTGCCGGCTGGTGCCACGGGGGCTTCGCAAGCGCTTTCATGAACGCATGACCTCCGCAGTTCTTGCCCCTTCGGTCGCGGTCGGCGTGGGCCCGGTCTCGTTCGACGATCTGGTGGCGGTGAGCCGGGGCGGTGCCGGCGTGCACCTCGCCGACGACGCCCTGGCCGCCATCGACGCCGGCCGCGCGATCATCGACGAGTTGGCCGCGGCGCCCACTCCTACCTATGGCGTCTCCACCGGATTCGGTGCGCTCGCCACGCGCCACATTCCCACCGACCTGCGGGCCCAGCTGCAGCGCTCGCTGGTCCGTTCGCATGCCGCCGGGTCGGGACCCGAGGTCGAGAAGGAGGTCGTCCGTGGGCAGATGCTGCTGCGCCTCTCGACGCTCGCCACCGGTCGCACCGGCATCCGCCGGGAGACCGCCCAACTGATGGCGGCCTTGCTGACCCACCACATCACCCCGGTCGTGCGCGAGTACGGCTCGCTCGGTTGCTCGGGCGACCTGGCTCCGCTCGCGCACTGCGCGCTGGCGCTGATGGGTGAGGGTGAGGTCCGGGATCGCGACGGCGTGCTGCGGCCCGCCAGCGAAGCGCTCGCCGAGGCCGGACTCGTGCCGGTCGAGCTGGCGGCCAAGGAGGGTCTCGCGCTCATCAACGGCACCGACGGCATGCTCGGGCAGCTGGTGCTGGCGCTCACCGATCTGGATCTCCTGATGCGCACGGCGGACATCGCTGCCGCCATGTCCGTCGAGGGGCAGTTGGGCACGGATCGGGTCTTCGCCGCCGAGCTGCAGGCCCTGCGACCCCACCCCGGTCAGGCTGCCTCGGCCGCGAACCTCACCCTGCTCCTGAAGGACTCGGGCGTGGTCGCCTCGCATCGGGGCCCGGACTGCAACCGGGTCCAGGATGCCTACTCGCTGCGCTGCAGTCCGCAAGTGCACGGAGCCGCGCGCGACACCTTCGCCCACTGCGCCACGGTCGCTGAGCGGGAGCTCGCCAGCGCGGTCGACAACCCGGTCGTGCTGCCGGACGGCCGCGTGGAGTCCAACGGGAACTTCCACGGAGCGCCGGTCGCCTACGTACTCGACTTCGCCGCCATCGCGGTCGCCGACGTCGCCTCCATCGCCGAGCGGCGGACCGACCGCTTCCTCGACAAGGCCCGCAACCACGGCCTGCCGCCGTTCCTCGCCGACGACCCCGGAGTGGACAGCGGACTGATGATCGCCCAGTACACCCAGGCCGCGATCGTCTCCGAGCTCAAGCGGCTCGCCACTCCTGCATCGGTCGACTCCATCCCGTCGTCGGCCCTGCAGGAGGACCACGTATCGATGGGGTGGAGCGCGGCGCGCAAGCTGCGCCGGTCGATCGACCGGCCAACCCCCCGGCTGGGCGGCGAGCTCCATACGGCGGCGCGGGCCCGGGAGCTGCGGGCGCCGCGGGAGCCCGCCGGCGGCACTGCCGCCGGCAACCACCTATAT
>JBQCJL010000415.1:0-3081 GCA_051952795.1 Marmoricola sp. | reverse complement strand
CTCACACAGTGTTCAAAGTCAGGCGGGCCCTGCCGGCAGACCAACCGGGGAATGCAGGGAATGACCGGAGAAGGCTACCGGGACACGCCGCCATCGCTGGACAGCCCCTGTCGGTCACGACATACCGAGGTTACGCTTCCGAGGTAAGGGCACCCGCACGGAAACGGCACCACATGACCAGCACTCTGCTCCCCCAAGATCCAGCGCGCACCGGCGACTTGGAGCGCGCGACCCGAGGCGGAGACACGCAGAGCCTGCGCGAGCGCGTGGCTCTCGCCCTCTTCATCTTCGTGCCCTTCGCAGCCGTCATCGCAGCCATTCCGGTGGCGTGGGGCGGGTGGCTCGGGTGGAGCGACGTGGTGATCTTCGTGCTGATGTACGCCGTCACGCTGCACGGCATCACCGTGGGCTACCACCGCCTCTTCACGCACAAGTCGTTCAAGCCGAACCGGGTCGTCAAGAATGCACTGGCGATCATGGGCTCGATGGCGATCCAGGGGCCCGTCGTGCGCTGGGTGGCCGACCACCGCAAGCACCACAAGTTCTCCGACCGCGACGGCGACCCGCACAGCCCGTGGAAGTACGGCCACGGCGTCAAGAACCTCAGCAAGGGACTCATCCACGCCCACATGGGGTGGCTCTTCGACTCCGAGCAGACCCCGCAGCGCAAGTACGCCCCGGACCTCATGAAGGATCCCGACATCGTGCGGATCTCGCGTGACTTCTGGGTCTGGGTCCTCGTCTCGACCACCCTCCCGATCGTGCTCGGCGGCCTGTTCACGATGTCGTGGCACGGCGCCATCACCGGGTTCTTCTGGGGCACGCTCGTGCGGGTCTCGCTCCTCCACCACGTCACCTGGTCGATCAACTCGATCTGCCACACGGTCGGCAAGCGGCCGTTCACCTCGCGCGATCAGTCGGCCAACGTCTGGTGGCTAGCGATCCCCTCGGGCGGCGAGTCCTGGCACAACCTGCACCACGCCGACCCGACGAGCGCCCGCCACGGCGCGCTCCGCGGCCAGCTCGACAGCTCCGCGCGCATCATCTGGGTGCTGGAGAAGGCCGGGTGGGTTAGCGACGTGCGCTGGCCGACGCAGGAACGGCTCGCCTCCAAGCTCGCCGCTTAGACCTCTGCTGAGACCTCCGCCACCACGAAGATCCGCCGGAACGGCATCACGACCATGCCGTCCTCGGCCGGGTAGGCCTCCCGCAGCCGCGCCTTGAGCTCCGCCGCGAACTGCTCGCGGAGGCTATCCGGCAATGCCTGCAACACCGGGCGTGCACTCGTGCCGCTGACCCAGTCGAAGACGCCGTCAGGAGCAGGCAGCTGGTGCAGATAGGTCGACTCCCAGGCGTCGACCCGACATCCGAGCCGGCGTAGCGATCGCAGGTAGGTCTCGGCATCGTGCGCCCGCGGGGACGCGGTTCCCTTCGTGAACTCCGCATAGGGTGCCTCGGCGGCGAGCTCTTCTCGCAGCACGTGGCTGGGCTCGTCGACGTTGCCCGGAACCCCGATCGCTAGCCAGCCGCCGGCGCGCACAGCGCCCACCAGCTCGCCGATCAACTCGAGGTGGCCGGGCAGCCATTGCAGCGTGGCGTTGGTGAACACCACGTCGGCCTGCCCGCCCTTGCCCAGCCATCCCCGGAGGTCGTCGACCTCGAACGATGCCGAGGGCAGGGATGCGCGCGCCTTCTCGATCATCTCGGTGCTGCTGTCGACGCCGACCAGGCTGGCCCGAGGCCAGCGCTGCGCCAGGATCGCGGTCGAGTTGCCGGGCCCGCAGCCGAGGTCGACGACGTCGGTCGGATCGTCGGCTGGGATCCGGGAGACTAGATCGACCAGCGCCCGGGCGCGCTCGTCCCCGAACTGCAGGTACAGCTGTGGGTCCCAGTGAAGTGCCATCGCTCATCACGCTACGCCGATTTATCTTGATGTCAAGAATCTTGGTTGGCCCGCATCCTCCTAAGATGTCGTCATGACGACGGAGATGCCCGACGAGGTCGACGAGATCGTCCTGGCATGGCATCGCGAGCGCTCGGACTTGGACCTGGCTCCCGTCGAGGTCTTCAGCCGCATCAGCCGCTTGGCCAAGCGCCTCGACCTCGCCCGCCGCGAGGCCTTCGTCGAGCATCAGATCGAGCCGTGGGAGTTCGACGTCCTGGCTGCGCTGCGTCGCAGCGGCCGGCCGTACCAGCTGACACCGGGCGCGCTCATCCGCGAGACGCTGGTGACCAGCGGCACGATGACCAACCGCATCGATCGCCTCGAGGATCGCGGGCACGTCCTCCGGCATCCGGACCCCAGCGATCGACGCGGCGTACTCGTCGGACTGACCGTGCGCGGCAAGCGAACCGTCGACGCCGCCTTCGAGTCGCTGCTCGAGCGCGAGCGCGAGCTCCTCGAGGACATCGGGAGCGACGAGAGCACGCAGCTCGGTCAGCTACTCAAGCGTGTGATGGCAGGGCTCTAGCCCTCACCGCCGTCTGGTGAAGCGGACGTCGCCGTTGGGTAGCTCGTCGACGAGGTAGCGGGTGTCGTGGGCCCGTTGGTGGCGCCAGGGGCAGAGGAGCTTGCCGTGGGTGAGGTCGGTTCTTCCGCCTTGGTGCCAGGGTTTGTTGAAGTGGTGGGCTTCGCACCAGGCGGCGGGGATGGTGCAGCCGTCGGCGCGGCAGGTCTGGTCCCGCAGGGCCATCGCTCGGCGTTGCGCTGGGGTGAACAATCTCCGCGCTCTGCCCATGTCCAGGATCTCCGACTTCCCACCGAGGACGGCGGGGATGATCAGGGCGTTGCAGGCCAGGCGGCGGGCTTGGCTGGCGGTGATCCGCAGCTCGCCTTCACTGCTGCCGGTGACGGATGCGGCTGCGAGGTCCTTCTTGAGGTCGGCCAAGGCGATGGTGACCATGACGGTGGTCGCGGTCCCGCCGTGCAGAGGGAGCCGGTTCGGGTCGAGGGTCTCGATCAGGGTGTTGAACGCCTCCCCGAGCCGCTGAGTGTAGGGACGCCGCTCCTCGATGCCCACTGCCGAGAGATGCCTCGGAGCGGTCAGTGATTCCAGGTGGGTGCGTAGCCGGGCGGCGATC
>JBQCJL010000414.1:0-2996 GCA_051952795.1 Marmoricola sp. | reverse complement strand
GCTGGGTGGCCGACCTCGTTGTGGTGGACCCGCAGGCCGTGGCCGACACCGCGACGTACGAGGAGCCGCTTGGGGAGGCCGTCGGCATCGACGATGTTGTGGTGGCGGGCGAGCCGGTCCTCTCCGCGGGAGAATTGGTGTCGAGCAGACCCGGCCGGGGGCTACGACATGAGGCAGCTGGAGAGTAGCCATGGTCAGCCGCAGCAGCCTCCTCGCGTTCCTCGAAGCGAAACTGGCCTACGAAATCGACGTCGTCGCCGCCCAGCACGCTCAAGCCGCGGGTACCGCCGTCGTCATCGACACCCGCAAACAGCGCTCCTGGGACCACGGGCACATCGCCGGTGCCCTCCATCTGCCGACGACCGCCCTCGACGACCCCCTCACTCTGCCTCGCGACCGAACCCTCATCGTCTACGGATGGGGTCCCGGCTGCAACGGCGCCACCGCCACGGCGTACCGCCTGCTCTCCGAGGGGTATGACGTGCGCGAGCTCGTCGGTGGCTACGAGTACTGGGTGCGGAATGGCTTCGCGGTCGAGCGCGCTGGGGTGGTCAGTCGGCGCAGCCCCGACCCGCTCGTTACTGCTGAATGATGTCCTTCAGGACGCTGGTCGCCGCCATCCCATGGGGCCAGCCGGAGTAGAAGGCCAGCTGCAGCAGGGCCTCCTTCAGCTCCTCGTCGGTGACGCCGTTCTGGCGAGCGAAGGCGAGGTGGAATCGGAGCTGGTCGGTCTTCCCCAATGCGGTCAGCGCTGCGACGGTGATCAGGCTGCGGTCCCGCTTCGACAGCCCCTCGCGTTCCCATACCTCGTCGAAGAGGACCCGGTCCGTGTAGTGGACCATGCCCGGCGCGAAGTCCCCGAAGGCGTTCTCTCCGCCAGTCCAGCCCGTGTTCTTCTCTGCCATCCTTCTCTCCTTGCTTCTCGCGATCGTTGGGTCGCCTTCCATGGAACGCCTCTCCGGTAGGCGGAGGGAGTCCCTGGCGAGGGGTGTACTGGTAGGGCATCCCTGGAACGGCTGGCGCGTCGTAGCGTTGAGGGCATGGACAACAGGAGCGAAGTGCGCGAGTTCCTCATGTCCCGGCGCGCAAAGCTCACTCCCGAGCGGGCCGGACTGACCGGCTCGGGGAACCGGCGGGTGACCGGGCTCAGGCGCACTGAGGTCGCCGCGCTGGCGGACGTGAGCGTCGAGTACTACTCGAAGATCGAACGCGGCGGTCTTGCGGGCGTTTCCGACGGGATCCTGGACGCGATCGCCCGCGCGCTCCAGCTCGACGACGCCGAGCGGGAGCACCTCTTCGACCTGGCCCGGATCGCCCAGGGCAGCGCTGACCCCTTGAGGCGCCGGCGACCCAGCGCGTGGGTGCCCCGCCCGAGTCTCCTGCGTGCGCTCGAGGTCATCGCCGACGGGCCGGCATTCGTGCGCAACGGCCGCATGGACATCCTCGCGACCAACCCCCTCGGCGCTGCCTTCTATGACCAGGTCTTCGACGGCCCTGGGCGCGGGAACCTCGCACGTTTCAACTTCCTCGACGAGCGATCCCACGACTTCTACCCTGACTGGGAGGCGGCCTCGGACGTCAGCGTCGCGATCCTGCGCACCGAGGCAGGCCGGGACCCGCGCGACAAGCAGCTCCAGGACCTCATCGGCGAGCTCTCCACCCGGTCGGACGCGTTCCGAACGAGGTGGGGCTCGCACAACGTCCGGCGCCACGGCGCGGGCACGAAGAGCTTCCATCACCACGTTGTCGGCGACCTCACCCTCAGCTACGAAGGCCTCGAGCTCACGGCGGAGCCGGGACTCTCGTTCCTGATCTATACCGCCGAGGCGGGCTCCGAGAGCCAGGAGCGCCTGAGCCTGCTCGCCAGTTGGGCGGCGACCAGCAGACAGCACGAGATGGACGTCCGCGACCGCGCGGGGCGGACGCTCGACCCGGCGACCACCAAACAGGAGGACTGAGATGCACACCAGGACCCTCGGACAAGGCCTCGAGGTCTCGGCCATCGGGCTCGGCGCGATGGGCATGTCCCAGAGCTACGGACCCAACCCAGGGGACCGCGGCGAGATGATCGCCGTGCTGCGCTCCGCCGTCGAGCACCGCGTCACGTTCTACGACACCGCGGAGGTGTACGGGCCCTACGTGAACGAGGAACTCGTCGGGGAGGCCCTGCAGCCGATCCGCGATCAGGTCGTCATCGCCACGAAGTTCGGATGGCGGATTGAGAACGGGCGCAGCGTGGGGCTGGACAGCCGGCCCGAGCAGATCCGCCGGGTCGCAGAGGCGTCCCTCAAGCGGCTGCGCACCGACGTCATCGACCTGTTCTACCAGCACCGCGTCGATCCCGGTGTGCCGATCGAGGACGTTGCCGGCACGGTCGGCGAGCTCGTCGCCGAGGGCAAGGTCAAGCACTTCGGACTGTCCGAGGCATCCGCCACGACGATCCGCGCCGCGCACGCTGTCCACCCGGTGACCGCGGTGCAGAGCGAGTACTCCCTATGGACCCGCGACCCCGAGGCGGAGGTCCTGCCGACGCTTGCGGAGCTCGGAATCGGTTTCGTGCCGTTCAGCCCCCTCGGCAAGGGCTTCCTGACCGGCACCGTCAACACCTCGACGAGGTTCGCCGACGGGGACGTCCGCAACCGAGTCCCGCGCTTCGAGGCGGAGAACCTCGCCGCCAACCAAGCACTCGTCGACCACGTGAAGGGGCTCGCCGAGGCCAAGGGCGTGACCCCGGGGCAGATCGCGCTGGCCTGGCTGCTCGCGCAGCGGCCCTGGATCGCGCCGATTCCCGGCACCCGGCGGACCGCCCGGATCCAGGAGAACGCCGAGGCGACACAAGTGGGGCTCTCCGCCGACGAGCGGGCCGACCTGGACGCCCTCGCGCAGCGCGTCGGCGTCCATGGCGACCGCTACAACGCCGAGCACATGGGTTACGTGAACCGGTGAGGGGCTGCTGGTCCTCGGAGCGGCAAGGGGCTGGTGCTGGTGCTGGTTCC
>JBQCJL010000413.1:0-3040 GCA_051952795.1 Marmoricola sp. | reverse complement strand
CGAGCAGCGCCCAGCCGAAGAACGGCACCAGCACGATGCGCAGAGTGGTCAGTGCGTTGGGAACGTTCCAGACGCTCGCCGGAGCACGCTCCTCGAGGGCAGACGACACCTCCATCACGCCTCCGGCTCCGCCCACAGATCCACTCCCTCGGTCTCAACGACCACCGCGTCGACGATGTCCCCCACACGTACCTGGGACAAGCTCGCGGAGTCACCGACGAGATACGTCGCACCGTCGACCTCGGGACCCTGGCAAGCGGCCCGACCCTCGAGGACGAGCACGCCGTCCTCGGTCTCCACCCGCTCGATCAGAACGCGGACCGACTCGCCGATCCGCTCGGTGGCGCGTTGAGCGGTGAGCTCCTCCGCCAGGTCGGTCAAGTGTGCGACGCGCTCAGCGATGACCTCCTCCGAGAGCTTCTCGCCGAAGCCGGCGGCCTCGGTTCCATCCTCGTCGGAGTACCCGAAAACGCCGATGGCATCCAGGCGGGCCTCGGTCACGAAGTCGCAGAGGGTCGCGAACTCCGCCTCGGTCTCGCCCGGGAAGCCCACGATGAAGTTCGAGCGCGCGCCGAGTGCGGGCGCGTATGCCCGTGCGCTGGCCAGCAGACCCAGGAAGGACTCCGGATCGCCGAACCGACGCATCCGGCGCAGGACGGTGGGCGCCGCGTGCTGGAAGGACAGGTCGAAGTAGTCGGCGACACCGGGAGTCGAGGCGATCGCCTTCACCAGGCCCGGCCGGGTCTCGGCCGGCTGGAGGTAGGACACGCGCACACGCTCGATGCCCTCGATCGACGCCAGCTCCGGGAGCAGCGTCTCCAGCAGCCGGAGGTCGCCCAGGTCCTTGCCGTAGGAGGTCGAGTTCTCACTGACCAGGAACAGCTCGCGCACGCCCTCACCCGCGAGCCATCGCGCCTCGGCGACGACGTCGCCGGGTCGACGCGACACGAAGGCGCCTCGGAAGCTGGGAATGGCGCAGAACGAGCATCGCCGGTCACATCCGGAGGCCAGCTTGAGCGGTGCCATCGGGCCCGCGTCGAGGCGACGCCGCAGGGAGGTTGAGGAGGCTCCGCCAGCAGCCGTCACGAAACCGGGTATCGCCAGGGGTTTCGAGACGTCGCTGCGCGACTCCTCAACCTCCGAGGCGCGGTCGGCCGGGGAGATCGGCAAGAGCTTGCGGCGGTCCTGCGGCGTGTGCGGGTGCAGCTGCTCACCGGCCAGGATCGAGCGGAGGCGTGCACCGATGTCGGCATAGTCGTCGAAGCCCAGCACGGCGTCCGCCTCGGGCATCGACTGAGCCAGCTCCGCGCCGTAACGCTCAGCGAGGCAGCCGACAGCGACGACCGCCTGTGTCGTGCCGGACTCCTTGAGGTCGGCAGCAGCCAACAGGGTGTCCACCGAATCCTTCTTCGCCGACTCCACGAATCCGCAGGTGTTGACCAGCACGGTGGATGCGGATTCGGGGTCGTCGACCAACTGGAATCCGTCCGCGGCAAGACGACCGGCCAACTCCTCGGAGTCCACCTCGTTGCGCGCGCATCCCAGGGTCACAAGCGCAACGGTGTGCAGCTGATCAGAACTAGTCATGGCACCTGTGAGTATGCCGGAGTTCGGTGCCTCAGCTGAAAGTACGGCTGCCCGCCCCGTTCTGGGTACCGACCTTGCCCTGGTCCTTGCCGTTCACCGACACCGTCGTGAACGTTCCCTGGCTCGCCTGGATCACGAAGGGCCCCGTGATGGTGAGCGTCTTCGTCTCCCGCGAGCGCAAGGCGCCCTGCCAGATCACGGTGGCGGGATGACCGGCGCGGGCCACCGTCGTGACGACGATCAGCGAGCTCCATGCCTGCGAACCGATCACCACGGTCCGCTTCGCCATGAGGGGCGAGGTGATCGGAGTGATCGTGGTGGGCGTGGTGGCGGTGGGGTTCTCCCCGGTCAGCGTGGCGGTGTTCACCGGCGCTGCCTGCGGAGCGAGGAAGCGAGCGACGCCCCAGACCATGAGCAGCGCGAGGACCGCGGCCGCGACCAGGCTCCAGCGCGGACCACCGCTGCGCACCCGTACGCCGCCGCCGAGACTCGTCGCCAGCTCCGCCTCGAACACGCGTCGGGCGCTGATCGGGGCACGCGCGTAGTGCTCGTCGTACTCGGACACCAGGTCACCCGGATTCAGGCCCAGGAACCGCGCGAGCGTCCGCAGATGTCCACGGGCGTAGAAGTCGCCGCCGCACGGGGCGAAGTCGTCGGCCTCGATGCCCTCGAGCACGTGCGGGCGGATGGTGGTGCGCTCGGCCAGCTCGTCGACCGTCAGTCCGGCGCGCTCCCGCGCGGCCCGGACGAGCGGACCGATGATCGCTGCGGGCTCGTTCTCACGAGGGTGAGGACGCTCCGAGGGGATGACGCCACCCGGTGCCCAGACCACGTCGGCTCGGGGCGTGGCCGGCATCGGCCGTGCTTGCTCCCGGATCACCTCCGACCGGAAGACCGGACGGGGGCTGCGGGCTGCCAGCACCGGCGGGGCGGGAACCGCAGCGGTCTGCGGCTTGCGGTAGGCCACCACGACGGTGGGCTCGTCGTCAGGGTGACCGACAGCGACCGCGGGGGCGGGCGCGGCGATCGCGACCTCGACCGGCTCGAGCTGAGCCCGTTCGCGACCGCGAAGGAGGACGATCTCGGTCCGACTGCGGCTCAGGGCGGTCAGCGTCTCGACCACGGAGGTCTCGACGCCGATCGTGCGGGTCGCGAACGAGAGCGGCACCGCCAAGGGCGCGCCGTGCAGGCGGCGCTGCCATGCCACCGCTCGCCGTGATGCCGGCGGCAGGGACTCCAACGCGTTACCGAGATTCCTGGGGACGACGACCAGGCGGCCGTCACGGATCAGTCCGTCGCGATGCTCGACGACGACCTGATCGATGGTCTACCACGGCAGGCCCAGCCAGTCACGGCCGAGAAGCAACCGCACGCCGGTCTCGTCGGCGGTCAGCAACGGGATGCGGGCATCGACGACCGCGATCAGCTCGCTGATGCCGATGAACCCGAACAG
>JBQCJL010000412.1:0-10614 GCA_051952795.1 Marmoricola sp. | reverse complement strand
GAGGCCGAGCGTGAGGACGTGGCTCAGGCGCTCCGCCGAGTGGCGGACAAGCTGTTGCATCAGCCCACCGTGCGCGTCCGCGAGCTGGCGGACTCGACCGATGCGGTCTCCTACACCGCCGCGCTCGCCGAGCTGTTCTCCCTCGACCCCGAGGCCGTTCAGGCCGTCACCAGGGTGACGCGATGAGCGCCTTCGACCCGATCCGGCTCGGCACCCGGGCATCTCTCCTGGCCAAGACGCAGTCCGGCCATGTCGCCCGCCTCCTCGAGAACGCGCTCGGGCGGCCCGTGGAGCTGGTCGAGGTGACCACCGAGGGCGACGTCAACGCAGCACCCCTGGCGTCCATGGGCGGAACCGGCGTCTTCGTGAGCGCGCTGCGGGCGGCCCTCGCGGCCCATCAGGTCGACGTGGTGGTGCACTCGCTCAAGGACCTGCCTACCGCCGACTTCCCGGGCATCGTGCTCGCAGCGGTCCCCGAGCGCGAGGACGTGCGCGATGTCGTCGTCGCCTCAGCGCCGTTGCGCGAGCTCCCGGCCGGCGCTCGCGTGGGT
The DNA here is from genome assembly GCA_051952795.1 of Marmoricola sp. Classification (GTDB taxonomy): domain Bacteria; phylum Actinomycetota; class Actinomycetes; order Propionibacteriales; family Nocardioidaceae; genus Marmoricola. The sequence continues at coordinate 10,063 of JBQCJL010000412.1, read as the reverse complement.
ACCGGATCGCCGCGCCGGGTCGCTCAGATCGCCGCGCTCGGGCTGCCCATCGAGCTGGTCGGGGTGCGCGGCAACGTCGACACCCGGATCGGCAAGGTCGCCAGCGGGGAGCTCGACGGCGTCGTTCTCGCCGCGGCCGGGCTGTCGCGCCTGGGCCGTCTCGACGAGGTGACGGAGTACCTGAGCGCCGAGACGATCCTCCCTGCGCCTGGTCAGGGGGCGCTCGCCGTCGAATGTCGCGAGGGCGATGCCCTCACCGGTCAGGTCGCCGCAGCCCTGGACCACCGCGAGACTCGCGCTTGCGTGACGGCAGAGCGCACGGTGCTGGCCCTCCTGGAAGCGGGCTGCAGTGCGCCGGTCGGTGCGCACGCGACCATCGACGACGGTCTGATCCGGCTCGATGCGTCGGTGGCCAGCCTGGACGGACGTCGCATCCTCCGCGAGGCCCGATCCGGCCAGGATCCCGTCGCCCTCGCGCGCGAGGTGGCGGACGCACTTCTGGAGAGCGGGGCCGTCGATCTGGTCGCCGCGGCCTCCCACGTAGCAGACATCAACCATGCACCACGTGCTGAATCGAGAAGGTCATCGTGACTGACACCAAGAACGCCGCTCGCAAGAACCGCTCGGTCGCCTTCGTCGGCAGTGGGCCGGGCGACCCCGAGCTGTTGACCGTGCGTGCGGTCCGCCTGTTGCAGGAGGCGGAGATCGTGGTGACCGAGACCGCCGACCACGTCGACCTTGTGACCGCGGTGCGCGCCGAGGCCGGGCTGGAGCTTCCGGAGTTCCTGGACGGCGGCATGGGTGAGGGCGACCAGCCGTTGAGCCACGCCGCCCGCGCCAAGGTCGTGCTCAAGGCCGCTCGCACGGGCCAGCGGGTCGTGCGGCTCATGGTCGGTGACCCGTTCGTCTACGCCTCCGGCCCCGAGGAGGCCAAGGCTTGCGTGAAGGCCGGCATCGGACTTGAGTTGGTACCGGGCATCTCCTCCGTGACCGCGGTGCCCGCCTACGCAGGTATTCCATTGACGACCAAGGACCACCGCAGCGTCGCCGTGCTCAGCTGTACGGACACGCGCATCGACTGGGCGGCCTACGCCGCCCATCCGACCTTGGTGCTGCTCTCGGCCGTGGGGACGATCGAGGAGATCGCCGCCGAGCTGATCGAGGCCGGCCGGGACCCCCAGACGCCGGTGTCGATGACTCGGACCGGAACGGCCACCACCCAGCAGACCGTCGTGTCGACCCTGGCGCGGATCGCCGCGGACTCACGCGCCGCCGGCATGACCCCGCCCGCGATCACCGTGGTCGGTCCGGTCGTCGACCTCCGCGAGACCCTGTCCTGGTTCGAGACCAAGCCGCTGTTCGGGTGGCGCGTGCTGGTGCCGCGCACCAAGGAGCAGGCGCCGGCGCTGTCGCAGCGCCTGCGGGGCTATGGCGCGGTGCCGGAGGAGGTTCCGACGATCTCGGTCGAGCCGCCCCGCAACCCGCAGCAGATGGACAAGGCCATCCGCGGCCTGGTCGAGGGCCGGTACGAGTGGATCGCCTTCACGTCGGTGAATGCCGTGCGTGCGGTCAAGGAGAAGTTCGACGAGTACGGGCTCGATGCGCGCGCGTTCTCCGGTCTCAAGATCGCGGCGGTCGGCGACAAGACCGCCTCGTCACTGGCCGAGTGGGGCCTGCGCGCCGACCTCGTGCCCACGGGCGAGCAGTCCGCCGCCGGGCTTCTCGAGGACTGGCCGCCCTTCGACCCGGTCCTCGACCCGATCAACCGGGTGTTCCTGCCGCGTGCCGACATCGCCACCGAGACCCTGGTGGCGGGTCTCATCGACCTGGGCTGGGAGGTCGACGACGTCACCGCCTACCGGACCGTGCGCGCCACGCCGCCGGCAGCCGAGACGCGCGAGGCCATCAAGGCCGGCCGCTTCGACGCCGTGGTCTTCACCTCGTCGTCGACCGTGCGCAACCTCGTCGGAATCGCCGGCAAGCCACACGCCTCGACGATCATCGCGGTCATCGGACCGGCCACGGCCAAGACGGCCGAGGAGCACGGCCTGCGCGTCGACGTGATGGCGTCGTCGCCCTCCATCGAGGCCCTGGTGGAGTCGCTGGCGGACTTCGGGGCGGCTCGCCGCATCGATCAGATCGAATCGGGCCAGGCCCCGACGCGTCCTTCCCAGAAGCGACCGTCCAGCCGCCGCAAGACGGCCAGTAAGTAAGACTTCTCGCCATGGAGGTTGAGGAGCCCCGCAGGGGCGTCACGAACGGGGGCCTCCCCGGTGTGCGGCCGCGCCGACTGCGCAGCACGCCCGCCCTGCGGCGGATGGTGGCCGAGACGCGGGTCGCTCCAGCCCAGCTGATCCTGCCGGTCTTCGTGCGCGAGGGCGCGCTGGCACCCGTTCCGATCAGCTCGATGCCGGGCGTCGTCCAGCACACCCGCGACTCGCTCAAGCGGGCTGCGCATGACGCCGTGTCCGCGGGCCTCGGCGGCATCATGCTGTTCGGCATTCCCGAGCAGAAGGACGCGCTCGGATCGGGCGCCGTCGACCCGGCCGGCGTACTGAACGTCGCGGTGGCCGACGTGGTCGCCGAGGTGGGCGAGGACCTGACCGTGATGGCCGACCTCTGCCTCGACGAGTTCACCGATCATGGGCATTGCGGGGTTCTCGATGACCGCGGCCGTGTGGACAACGACCGCACGCTCGAGATCTATGCCGAGATGGGGCTGGCCCTGGCGGCTGCGGGCGTGCACATGGTCGGCCCCAGCGGGAAGATGGACGGCCAGGTCCGGGCGATCCGCACGGCTCTGGACCGGGTCGGCTCGACCGACGTCGGCATCCTGGCCTACTCGGCCAAGTACGCCTCCGCCTTCTTCGGCCCCTTCCGCGAGGCCGTGGACTCCAGCCTGGTGGGCGACCGCAAGACGTACCAGCAGGACAGCGCCAACGGTCGGGAGGGCGTCCGTGAGGCCCTCCTCGACGTGGTGAGCGCGGTGCGCGCAGCCGTCGACGTTCCGGTCGCCGCGTACAACATCTCCGGCGAGTACGCGATGGTGGAGGCCGCCGCCGAACGCGGCTGGATCGACCGGCGTGCCGCCATCGAGGAGACCCTGACGTCCATCGCCCGTGCCGGCGCCGACGTCATCCTCACCTACTGGGCGCTCGAAGCCAGCAGCTGGCTCTGAGCTCAGCGCCTCATGAGGCGAGCCAGGCCGCCAGGTTGGACTGGTGCGCCGCCCACGCGCTGTCCGCCTGTGCGGGCGTCATGCCTGTCACCTTCCGCACGCACTCGGTGTGGTAGGTGCCGAAGAGGTCCAGGACGTTGCTCAGCTTCGCGTTGCACCAAGTGGTGGCCGCCGAGGGGGACATCGACGCGCCCGGGGTCGGCGTCGTCGACTTGCCGCCGAGCTGGTTGAGGAAGTCCTGCACCGGATTCGAGGTGCTGGACGGCGTCGGGCTGCTCGACGGTGCCGAACCTCCACCGCCACTGCCGCCGCTGGAGGACGACGACGAGGGCGAGCTCGGCGCGGTGGCCGTGACGGTCACCGAGGTGGGCTTGGCCTTCTTCGGCTTGGGGAGCGCGGCCTTGGACGGCTCCGCCGCGGCGCCGTAGGAGCCCGCGGGAATCGAGGAGTAGTTGCCGACCTCGTAGGCCTTCATGATGGCCAGCACCAGGTTCACGTAGTCCGTGCTGTGGTTGTAGCGGAACACGGCGGAGCGCTGATCGGCGGTCTTCGATAGGTCGGACCGACCCGAGCACAGGTACACCGCGGTGGCCAGGGACGCGTCATAGATGTTCTGCGGGTCGCGCGTGCCGTCGCCGTTGGCATCGACGCCGACCACGTTCCACGTCGAGGGCAGGAACTGCATGGGGCCGACGGCCCGGTCGTAGGTCGTGTTGTGATCGAGGACGCCCCCGTCGGTGTCGCGGATCAGTCCGACGCCGTTGGTCCCGTCGAGCACGGGGCCGTAGATGGCTGGCACCGCCTCGCCCTTCGCGTTCAGCGCGCTGCCGCCGAACTGACCGTGGTCGGACTCGACCCTGCCGATGGCCCCGACGAGCTGCCACGGCATGTTGCACGTCGGGTCGGAGGCGTTGATTACCTCCGCGGCGCGCTGATAGGCGTTGAGTGCGACCGCCGGGATGCCCGAGGTGTAGCTGCTTGCGACGACGGCGTCCACGGCGTTCTTAGGAACGGCCGGCGCGACCTTGCCCTTCGGGGTCAGGGGCGTCGCCTGGGACTGGATCGCCTGGATCGGCACGTGGCCGCCGCCCGGCAGGGGCTTGGCGACGACGGGAAGTGAGGCGGTGGCTCCGGTGGTGGTGAGCACCGTGGCCGTGGCGACGCAGGAGGCGATGGTCATCGGGACCAGCGTGAGCGCCTTGGTGCGACGCGTGATCGGCTTGGCGCGGTGGCTCGCGTCAGTCATGCAACAACTCCCTGGTACAGCTCTCCGATAAGGGGGTACGACCCCGTGGACCTTCAGTTCGCGCCGCCTCGCGTACAGATAGGTGCAACGATCCAAGCGCCGAATCGTGACGCCCACCACGTTCCCCGCCTTGCATGGTCTCATGCCCCTGGGCACGGCACTCGTGAACGCCCAAGTCGGGACGAGGCCCGATTCGTTCGTTCATAGGTTGCTCAGTGACAATGTGCGGGTGTCTGCGCTGTCCACCCACGAGTCCGACCGCTGGTTCACGCGCGCCCAGTCGGTGACGCCCGGCGGGGTGAACAGTCCGGTCCGGGCTTTCCGGGCCGTCGGCGGCACTCCCCGCTTCATGGCGTCTGGGGCCGGCGCCTGGCTCACCGATGTCGATGGCAACGAGTACGTGGACCTGGTCTGCTCGTGGGGCCCGATGCTGCTGGGCCACGCGCATCCCGAGGTCATCGCCCAGGTCCAGGCGGCGCTGGGCCGGGGGACGTCGTTCGGCACCCCCTCGGTCACCGAGGTCGAGCTGGCCGAGGAGATCATCGCCCGGACTCCGGTCGAGCGTGTGCGGCTGGTGTCCTCGGGCACCGAGGCGACCATGTCGGCGATCCGCCTGGCGCGGGGCTTCACCGGCCGCGACGTCGTGGTCAAGTTCGCGGGCTGCTACCACGGCCACGTCGACTCCCTGTTGGCCTCGGCCGGGTCGGGGCTGGCCACCTTCGCGGTGCCGGGGACGCCGGGCGTGCCCGAGTCCTCGACGGCGCTGACGCTGGTCCTGCCCTACAACGACGAGGCGGCGGTCAAGGCCGCCTTCGCTGAGCACGGTGATCGCATCGCGTGTGTCATCACCGAGGCCTCGCCGGGCAACATGGGCGTGGTCCCACCCCTTCCCGGCTTCAACCGCTTCCTCGCGCAGACGGCAGCGGCCCACGGCGCGCTGTTCATCAGCGACGAGGTGATGACCGGCTTCCGGGTCGGCCGCCAGGGGCAGTGGGGCCTCGACGGTGCCCAGGAGGGCTGGAAGCCCGACCTGATGACGTTCGGCAAGGTGATGGGTGGGGGCTTCCCGGCGGCAGCGTTCGGCGGCCGCGCCGACGTGATGGCTCACCTGAGTCCGGAGGGCGCGGTCTATCAGGCCGGAACGCTGTCGGGAAACCCGATCGCGACCGCTGCCGGATTGGCCACGCTGCGGTTGGCCGACGACGCCGTCTACGCGGCTGTGGACTATGCGGCCGCGGTGGTCTCGCAGGCCGCCACGGACGCGCTGCAGTCCGCGGGCGTGCCGCACGTGCTGCAGAGCAACGGCAACATGTTCAGCGTCTTCTTCACCGACCAGGCCGCCGTCCGCAGCTACGACGACGCATCCCGGCAGAGCGGCGCTGCCTTCAAGGCGTTCTTCCACGCGATGCTCGACCAGGGTGTCTACCTGCCGCCCAGTGCCTTCGAGGTGTGGTTCCTCTCCGCGGCCCACGACGATCGCGCACTCAACGTCATCTGCGAGGCATTGCCCGCCGCCGCGCGAGCGGCAGCCGAGGTCGAGGGAGCCTGACGACGTGACCGACCAGACCCATGCCGCGCTCGAGACCACGGTGCATCTGCTGCGCCACGGCGAGGTGTACAACCCCGAGGGCATTCTCTACGGCCGCGCGCCGGGCTTCCTGCTGTCCGAGCGCGGACTCGCGATGGCCGACCGGGTCGCGTCGCGGATCGGGGATCGCGACATCACCGTCATCCGGTCGTCTCCTCTGGAGCGCGCGCAGCAGACGGCTGCTCCGCTCGCCGCGGCACGTGGCGTCGAGGTCGGCATCGACGAGCGCCTCATCGAGTCGGAGAACTACTTCGCCGGCAAGCCGTTCCAGGTCCGCTCGAGCCTGATCTCCAACCCGGCCGCTTGGCTGCACCTCTGGAACCCCGCGCGCCCCTCCTGGGGGGAGCCCTATCGCCAGGTCGGCGCCCGGATGTGGGCGGCGATCGAGGACGCCCGTCTGGCCGCCGAAGGCCACGAGGCGCTGCTGGTCTCCCACCAGCTCCCCATCTGGATCGCACGCCTGCGCGCGGAGAAGCGCGCCTACCTGCACGACCCGCGCCGCCGCCAGTGCACCCTGTGCAGCGTGACGTCCCTGACCTTCGTCGGGGACCAGCTGGTGACCGTCGGATACTCCGAGCCGGCTGGCGACATGATTCCCGCCGCCGATCGCCGGGCGGCGTTCTCCTCGGGCGGGGCACCCGTCGCCGATCGGGACGAGCAGTGAGGCGGCTCCTCCGAGCACTGCTCCTCGCCACCGCCGGACTCCTCCTGCTCACCGGGTGTGGCTCCAGTGGCGGCGGCGCGGGCGGCTTCATCGCGGGCGACGGCCTCATCACCTGGCTGCCGGTCGCACAACGCCACGAGGTCGGGCAGGTCGCCGGGACCCTCCTGAGCGGCGCGCGATTCGATCTGGCGTCCCTGCGCGGCAAGGTCGTCGTCGTGAATGTGTGGGGCTCGTGGTGTGCGCCGTGTCGCGCTGAAGCGGCGAAGCTGGCGGCGGCTGACGTGAAGCTCCGGACATCGGGCGTCGCGTTCGTCGGCATCAACACCCGGGACGCGAGCCCCGACAACGGGATCGCCTTCGAGCGCGCGTTCGGCATCTCCTATCCGAGCCTCTACGACCCGGACGGCCGCACCCTGTTGGCGTTCGACGGACGGATCACCCCCAACGCGATCCCGAGCACGATCGTGCTCGACAAGCAGGGGCGCATCGCCGCGAGCATCATCGGCGAGCTCACCTCGGCGGTCACCCTCGAGGACCTCGTGCAGGACGTCATCAACGGGAAGACGGCTGCCTGAGCAATGTCCCACTGGTTCCAGCAGACCGTGCTCAACGGCTCGATGCTCCTCGCGATCCCGGTCGCGATGATCGCTGGGCTGGTGTCGTTCTTCAGCCCCTGCGTCGTGCCGCTGCTGCCGGGCTATCTGTCGTACGTCACGGGGTTGAGCGGAGCCGACCTGGAGTCTGCCCGCCGCGGTCGGATGCTGCTCGGGGCCCTCGGATTCGTGCTCGGCTTCTCGCTCGTCTTCGTCCTGATCGGCAGCGCCTCCGGCGCTCTGGGCCAATGGCTGTTCGAGTACCAGCACACCATCAAGATCGTGCTCGGCGTGATGACGATCGTCCTCGGCATCGTGTTCATGGGCGCGCTGCCCATCATGCAGCGCGACTGGCGCATCCATAAGCTTCCGGCCGTCGGTCTGGCGGCCGCGCCGCTGATCGGGATCCTGTTCGGCTTGGGCTGGACGCCGTGTCTGGGTCCCACGCTGACCGTGGTGTCCGGCCTGGCTCTGAACTCTGCGACTGTCGGCCGAGGCATGTCGCTGAGCCTGTTCTACTGCCTCGGACTCGGCCTGCCCTTCATCGCCGCCGCACTGGCCTACCGCCGCATGCTCGGCGCCATCCGCATCATCCGGCGCCACCAGCAGTGGGTCACCCGGCTCGGCGGGCTGATGCTCATCGTGGTGGGCATCCTGCTGATCACCGGCTGGTGGGACGTACTCGTCCAGGACCTGCGTGGCTGGTTCTTCCCCGACTTCACGGCGGGTGTCTAGATGAGCGATCGCACCGACGCGCCCGCGCTCGGGCCGCTGGAGTTCGCGCGCTGGATCTGGCGCCAGCTCACCTCCATGCGCACGGCGCTGTTCCTGCTGTTCCTGCTCGCGCTGGCAGCGATCCCGGGATCGGTGATTCCGCAGGACAACGTCGACAACATCCTGTCCTCGCAGTGGCGTACCGAGCACAAGACGCTGACGCCCATCTACGAGAAGCTGCAGCTCTTCAACGTCTACAGCTCGGTGTGGTTCTCCGCGATCTACATCCTGTTGCTGATCTCCCTGGTGGGCTGCGTGCTGCCGCGGCTCGCCGTGTACTGGCGCGGTCTGCGCGCCAAGCCGCCGGCCGCTCCCAAGAACCTGGCCCGTTTGAGCGCACATCAGTCGTGGACCTCCGACGACGACGTGGTCGCCGCCGCCGCGAAGGTCCTGCGCCGCCGTCGGTTCCGCGTGCAGGTGGCGCCCGATGGGCGGTCGGTGGCCGCTGAGCGCGGATATCTGCGCGAGGCCGGCAACCTCCTGTTCCATCTGTCGGTTCTCGTGGTGCTCTTCGGCGTCGCCGCCAGCAAGCTGTTCGGCTTCGAGGGCGGCGTCATCGTGGTGACGGGCAACGGTTTCTCGAACTCGTTGAGCCAGTACGACTCGTTCCAGTCCGGCGGGCTGTTCCAGGAGAGCTCGCTCGCTCCGTTCGCCTTCACAGTCAAGAACTTCCACGCGAACTACATCGAGACCGGCCGCGAGGCGGGCATGGCGCACGAGTTCGATGCGACCGTGAACTACCAGACGTCCCCGGGCGCGCCGAGCCGGACCGCCGCGATCTCGGTCAACCACCCGTTGACCATCGACGGCACCCAGATCTACTTGATCAGCCACGGCTACGCGCCGCTCATCACGGTGCGCGATGGGCAGGGCAACGTCGTCTATAGCGGGCCGACGGTGTTCCTGCCGGAGGGCCAGGACTTCCGCTCGTTCGGCGTGGTCAAGGTGCCGGACTCCCGGACCGCCGCCGGACGACCCCTCCAGCTCGGACTGCAGGGCGAGTTCTATCCGACCTATGCCTTCACGATGCAGACCGGGCCGATCTCCCTCTTCCCACGTGCCGACAACCCGGCGATCTCGATGCTCGTCTACGAAGGCGACCTCGGCCTCGACAGCGGCGCGCCACAGAACGTCTACACGCTGAGCATGAAGGGCCTGAAGAGTGTTCAGAACGCCAAGGGCAAGCCGCTGCGTCTCGACCTGATGAAGGGCGATACCGCGGTGCTGCCGGGCGGCCGTGGGTCGGTGACTTTCGACGGCGTGAGCCAGTTCGTGAAGCTCCAGATCTCGCAGGCGCCCGACTCTTGGGTCGCGTTGCTAGGCATGTGCTTGGCGCTCCTCGGTCTGCTGGGATCGCTGTTCGTGCGGCCGCGGCGGATCTGGGTGCGTCGTGATCCCGACTCGGGGCTCGTCGAGATCGCGGCGCTCGATCGCAGCAGTGGCGGCGATCCGGCGCCCGAGGTGGAAGATTTAGCCAAAGAACTGGGCAGGCCGGCGGGTGAGCCGGTGGCATCAGTGGAAGGTGGAGCATGAGTTCCGATAGCTGGGAGCTGTTGAGCAATCAGGCGATTGCGGCCTGCGCGGTGGTCTATTTCCTGGCGGTGTTGGCGCATCTCTGGGAGTGGGCGCTTCTTCGCCGGGCCACGCCTGTGGTGATCGCTTCTCCGGTTCTGGTGGGCGCCGGGGTTGGGGAGGCCCCTTCCGTAGGCATGAGCCCAGAAGCAGGGATTGCCTCCGAAACGGGCCTCCCCAACCCCTCATCCGTTGACGTCGCGGATCAGGAGCGGGCGGACCTGTTCGGGCGCATCGGCGTTGCTCTGACGGTGGTTGCCGTCTCGGTCCACGTCGTCGCGATGGTGTCGCGCGGGATGGCCGCTGGCCGGGTGCCGTGGGGCAACATGTACGAGTTCACGATGACGGCGACATGCTTCGTCGGGATCGGGTATCTCGCGTTCTACAGGCGATTCAAGCTCGGGTGGTTGGGGCCGATCGTCACCAGCTTCATCCTGATCACGCTGAT
>JBQCJL010000411.1:0-4085 GCA_051952795.1 Marmoricola sp. | reverse complement strand
CCTCCTCGACGATCGCGCGGGCGAGCGCCTGCGGCGTCAGTCCGATGCGCTCGAGGATCGCGCCGCGCTCGGCGTGGTCGATGAACTCCTGCGGGATGCCGAAGCACAGCGTGGGGACCGAGATGCCGGCGTCGCCGAGGTCGGCCCGGAGCATCGATCCCACACCGCCGACCCGCCCGTTGTCCTCGACGGTCACCACGAGCTTGTAGTCCGCGGCGGCGCTGGTGAGCGCGGGATCCAGGGGCTTCACCCAGCGCGGGTCTACGACCGTCGCACCGATGCCCTGGTCCCGCAGCCGCTCCGCGACCTCGACGGACACCGCGACCATGGCGCCGACGGCGACCAGAAGGACGTCCTTGGTGCCATGCCGCGCCACGACGTCGCACTGGCCCAGGGAGCCGACCGCAGGGATGTCCGCGGGGGGCGCACCCTTGGCGATCCGGAGCATCGTCGGCGCATCATCGACGGCCACCGCCTCTCGCAGCAGCTCGCGCACGCGTTGGCCGTCCCGCGGCGCCGCGATGCGCAGGCCCGGGACCACCTGGAAGATCGACAGATCCCACATGCCGTTGTGGCTGGGACCGTCGTTGCCCGTGATCCCGGCACGGTCGAGCACGAAGGTCACCCCGCACCGGTGCAGAGCGACGTCCATCAACACCTGGTCGAAGGCGCGATTCATGAAGGTCGCGTAGATGGCCACGACCGGGTGCATGCCACCCATCGCCAGGCCCGCGGCACTGGTCACCGCGTGCTGCTCGGCGATCCCGACATCGAAGGCGCGATCGGGGTAGGCGGCGGCGAAGCGGTCCAGGCCGACCGGGTAGAGCATCGCGGCGGTGATGGCGACGATGTCGGGACGCTCACCGCCGAGCGCGACCATCTCGTCGGAGAAATTCTCCGTCCAACTGCGGCCCTTGGGGCTCGCCTCACCGGTCTCGGGGTCGAACGCGCCGATCTGGTGGAACTGGTCCGCCTCGTGGCGCTCCGCCGGGTCGTAGCCGAAGCCCTTCTTGGTCAGCGCATGCACCAGCACCGGGCCGCCGAAGCGCTTGGCCTGTGTCAGTGCATGCTCCAGGGCCGCGCGATCGTGGCCGTCGACCGGGCCGACGTACTTCAGGCCGAGGTCCTCGAAGAGCCCCTGGGGTGCGAGCGCGTCCTTCATGCCCTTCTTCATGGCATGCAGCACGTCGTACACCGCCGGGCCCACGCCACCGATGCCGTTCAACCGCGTCTTGACGGCGTCCAGCACCTGCTCGTATCGCGGATTGGTGCGCAGGGTGGCGAGGTGCTGCGCCAGGCCGCCGACCGTCGGCATGTACGAACGCCCGTTGTCGTTCACCACGATCACGAGCTTGCGATCGTTGTCGGTGGCGATGTTGTTCAACGCCTCCCAGGCCATGCCGCCGGTGAGCGCCCCATCGCCGATCACGGCGACCACATGGCGATCCTCACCTCGCAGCGAGTAGGCCTTCGAGAGCCCGTCGGCATAGGACAGCGAGGTCGACGCATGCGAGTTCTCGACCAGATCGTGCTCCGACTCGGCCGGATTCGGATACCCGGAGAGCCCGCCCTCCATCCGAAGACGATCGAACTCCCCCGCCCGCCCGGTCAGCATCTTGTGGACGTAAGCCTGGTGCCCGGTGTCGAACACGATCCGGTCGCGCGGCGACTCGAAGACGCGGTGCAGCGCGATGGTCAGCTCGACGACCCCGAGGTTCGGCCCCAGATGCCCACCCCGCGGCGCACACGTCCGCACCAGCTCATCGCGGATCTCGACCGCGAGCTCATCCAACTCCCGCGCCTCCAGCCCCTGCAGGTCAGCAGGACCGGAGAGGTTCGCGAGATGCGGCATAGGACCAATCCTAGAAGACAACCGTGAGCCGCGGGCGCACCCAGGCGCTCGTCGGGAGAGCCTGGCGAGCACTCCCACGACGGCGTGGCGGCGGCACGGCGCGAAGCGACGGGCCGGCCGACACGGCTAGATGGGCAGGGCTGTGCTCGCCAGGGTCTCCCGACGAGCGCAACCCAGAGCGTCGCCTACCCGTTGTTGACCAAATTGCGCAGCACGTACTGCAGAATTCCGCCGTTGCGGTAGTAGTTCGCCTCGCCGGGGGTGTCGATGCGGACGACCGCGTCGAACTCGACATCCCCCGCCTTGACCTTGACCGTCTTCGGCGTCCGGCCCTCGTTCAGTTCGGTGATGCCGGTGACCGAGAACGTCTCCTCACCCGTGAGCCCGAGCGACTCGGCGTTCTGCCCCGCGGGGAACTGCAGCGGCAGCACGCCCATGCCGATCAGGTTGGAGCGGTGGATGCGCTCGTACGACTCCGCGATGACCACCTTGACGCCCAGGAGCGAGGTGCCCTTGGCGGCCCAGTCACGCGACGAGCCCGAGCCGTATTCCTTGCCCGCCAGCACGACGAGCGGGATGCCCGCCGCCTGGTAGTTCTGGGAGGCGTCGTAGACGAACGAGACCGGACCGTCCGGCTGGGTGAAGTCGCGGGTGAAGCCACCCTCGGTTCCCGGCGCGATCTGGTTGCGCAGACGGATGTTGGCGAAGGTGCCGCGGATCATGATCTCGTGGTTGCCTCGCCGCGAGCCGTAGGAGTTGAAGTCCCGCTGCTCCACGCCGTGCTCGGTCAGGTACTGACCCGCGGGCGAGTCCTTCTTGATCGCACCTGCCGGGCTGATGTGGTCGGTGGTCACCGAGTCGCCCAGCTTGAGGAGCACGCGCGCGCCCTCGATGTCGGTGACCGGTGACGTCGACAGGCTCATGCCATCGAAGTACGGCGCCTTGCGGACGTAGGTCGAGGCGTCGTCCCAGGTGAACGTGTCGCCGGTCGGCGTCGGCAGCGACTGCCACCGCTCGTCGCCCGCGAACACGTCGGCGTAGTCCTTGGTGAACATGTCCTGCGAGATCGCACCCGCGATGGTCTCCTCGACCTCGGCCGGCGTGGGCCAGATGTCGGCGAGGTAGACCGGCGCACCCGACTCGTCGGTGCCGATGGCGTCGTTGAGCAGGTCGATGTCCATCGAGCCGGCGATCGCGTAGGCGATGACGAGCGGCGGCGACGCCAGGTAGTTCATCTTGACGTCGGGGTTGATGCGACCCTCGAAGTTCCGGTTGCCCGACAGCACCGAGACGACGGCCAGATCGTGCTCGCTCACCGCAGCCGACACCTCGGGAATGATCGGGCCCGAGTTGCCGATGCAGGTCACGCAGCCGTAGCCCACCAGGTCGAAGCCGAGCTTCTCGAGATAGGGCGTGAGCCCGGCCTTGTCGTAGTAGTCGGTGACGACCTTGGAGCCGGGGGCCAGCGTGGTCTTGACCCAGGGCTTGCGCGTCAGGCCCTTCTCCACGGCCTTCTTGGCCAGCAGGGCGGCACCGATCATCACCGAGGGGTTCGAGGTGTTAGTGCATGAGGTGATCGACGCGATCGTCACCGCACCGTTCTTCAGGTCGAACGAGGTGCCGTCGGCCAAAGTCACCGGGATCGAGGCCGTCGGCTCCGAGGTGTAGGTCGGCAGGTAGCCCTCGAAGGAGGTCTTGGCGTCCGTCAACTCGACGCGGTCCTGGGGACGCTTCGGGCCGGCGATCGACGGGACGACCGTGGACAGGTCGAGCTCGAGCCGCTCGGAGTACCGGGGCTCGGCGGCCGGATCGTGCCAGAGGCCCTGCTCCTTGGCGTAGGCCTCGACGAGGGCGAGCTGGTCCTCCGAGCGCCCGGTGAGACGCATGTAGTGGATGGTCTCCTCGTCGATCGGGAAGATCGCGACCGTGGAGCCGAACTCCGGGCTCATGTTGCCGATGGTGGCGCGGTTCGCCAGCGGCAGCGCCGTGACGCCGGCGCCGTAGAACTCGACGAACTTGCCGACCACGCCGTGCTTGCGCAGCATCTCGGTGATGGTCAGCACCAGGTCGGTGGCGGTGGAGCCCTCCGGCAGGTCGCCGTGCAGCTTGAAGCCGACGACGCGCGGGATGAGCATGCTCACCGGCTGGCCGAGCAGCGCGGCCTCGGCCTCGATGCCGCCGACGCCCCAGCCGAGCACGCCGAGCCCGTTGACCATCGTCGTGTGCGAGTCGG
>JBQCJL010000410.1:0-6620 GCA_051952795.1 Marmoricola sp. | reverse complement strand
GGTGCACCGGGGCGCTGCTGGCCGGCCAGGACGCCAACACCAATCCCGTCTTCGGCACGTTCTACGTGCTCGTCTGGGTGGGCGTGCTGCCGCTGTCCCTGCTCTTCGGGAGGGTCGCGCGTGCGCTCAGCCCATGGCGCACGCTCACCCGTCTGCGCGCATGGCTCACGAGGGTTCCGGCCGACCGAGGTCTGTTCGAGTACCCCGACCGGCTCGGGTACTGGCCCGCCGCGCTCGGCGTGTTCGCCTTCGTGTGGCAGGAGCTGGTCAGTACCGATCAGGTCACCCTCTCCGCCCTCCAGCTCTGGCTGGGCATCTATGCCGTCGCGATGATCGGCGGATCGATCCTCTTCGGCCTCACCTGGCTCGATCACGCCGATCCGTTCCAGGTGTACTCCGACCTGATCGCGCACCTGTCCCCCTGGGGACGGGACGACGACAGGGCTCTGGTGATCCGATCCCCCCTCGCCAACCTGGCAACGGTGGCGTCGCGCCCCGGCCTGGTGGCCACGCTCGCGATCCTCTTCGGCTCGACGGTCTACGACTCCGCGAAGGACTCCCCCGCGTGGGCCCGCTTCGTGGCCGACCTGCCCGTCGGCCCGGTGCTCGCCGGCACCCTGGCACTCCTGGGCAGCTGGGCGATCGTCGCCGTCACCTACGAGGTCGCGGCTCGCGTGAACGGGCCGTCCACCATCGCGTCACGCGACCTGCCGGGCCTGCTGGCCCCGTCGCTCCTGCCGATCATCGCCGGCTACATGACCGCTCACTATCTGAGCTACTTCATCTACCAGGGTCAGATCACGCTTGCCCAGCTCAGTGATCCGTTGAGCACCGGCGCCAACTACCTCGGCACCGCGGACCTGTCGCCGAACATGTGGCTGATGACGCATCCCACCTTTCTGGCCACCCTGAAGGTCGTGGTGATCGTGATCGGGCACATCGTCGGTGCGGTCGCAGCGCACGACCGCACCACCGCGCTGGTGGCGGCCACCTCGTCACCGGAAGGGCCGCGGACGCCGGCGGGCGTGCCGATGGCGATCCTGATGCTGCTCTACACCTCGACCGGCCTGATGCTCCTGTTCGGCACCTAGCCGGACGAGGTCCACGACCGCCTGCACCGACACCGCATCCGGAATCGAGACCGTCGGGCCCGCGGCTCGCAGCGCGGCGGCCCCGGAACGAGCCGCAGCGCCCCGGCCCTCGTTGAGCACGACGACCGTTTGCGGTGCGTATGTCCGTAGCAGCGTCACGGCTTGCGCCAACGACGTCAGCGCGATGCTGCTCGCACACCCCACGACGAAGATCTGCTGGGCCCGGGCGAGCACCTCGCGAGTCACGTCCGGCATCGCCCGGTCGACGAGGCCTCCGTCGACGAGCACCGGGCGCTCGCGCAGGATCTCGTCCAGGAGCAGCCCGATCTCCACTCCGGCGACCTCCTGGGACCAGGTGGCACGGGCCGGGGCGGCGAGCAGGCCCACCCTTCCGGTGGTCGCGGTGTACCGCCACGGCTGCCGGCGAGCGGCCGCATCCGCGGCGACCACGACGTCGTCAGCCGTGAGGCCGAGATGGGCCGCGATGGTGCCGCCGCGCGGATCGAGGTCCACGAGCGCGAGACGCGGAGCGCCCTCCAGGGCGAGGCGCATCGCGGTCGCGATCGCTACCGTGGTGGCTCCCGGCGTGCCGCGGCTGCCGAAGAACGCCACCAGCGGGTGCGCCGCCTGGCCGGCAGATCCCCCACCCTCGACCGCCCAGGTCAGGGCGTCCCCGACGCTGCGGAACGTCGGCGCCAGGTCGGGATCGCCTCCCTCGCCGACGATCGCGACCACCACGTCGCGCCGCCGCAGCTTCAGGACGACATCTCGATCAAGCGCGATGCGCGGGTCGCAGAGCGCGACGTCCAGGAGGCCGAGCGCCGCCTGAGCGAGCAGCGTCACCGCGTCGTCGCACTCCGCGAGAACCAACCCGCCGGATCGCAACACCGCACCGCCCGCCTCGGCCAGCCAGTCGGGGTCCTGCGACAGGAGCACCACGGCAGCGCCGGCGCTCATCGAGCTGCTCATCAAACGGCCCCAACGCGACGCTGATGGACGCACCTGCCCACACATCGTGGAAGACTTCGGTCATGCCCGAACAATCGCGGTTCATCGCGCTCGCGGATCTGGCCGAGATCCTGAGCATCTCGGCGTCCCAGGCCTATGCGCTGGTGCGGCGTGGCGACCTGCGCGCGATCAAGGTGGGCGGACGCGGTCAGTGGCGCGTCGAGCGCGCCGAGCTCGAGGCCTACATCGCCCGGATGTACGACGAGTCGGCCCGCTTCATCGCCGAGCACCCCTACGTCGACGAGACGGCCGAGTAGACCCGCCTCAGTACCAGACACGGCAGGCCCTGATCCGGCTCACGGGCACGGTCAGCCGCCCGAGCTCCACGAAGTCCGCTCCGATCGTGCCGATCGCTCCCTCCGCCCAGTGGTCACCCAGCAGCAGACTCACCTCCTCCGCCGAGGAGACGAGCTCACGTAGCGCGGATGCCAGTCCCCGAGGGTCATGACGCGCCACCGCGAACGGTCCCGGGAGTAGCACACCATCGACCGCCGCCGTCGCGATCAGCCAGCTGCCGTGCTGGTCAGCGAGCCACAGATGATCCACGCCCACGCGCACGAGCACGCCCTCGACCTGGGGACAGGGCCTCATCCGAACGCGGATGGTGGCGCCAACCTCCGCGGCGAGCCGATCGCTCAGGCCGATCTCGGCAGCATGCGCGGTGGCCAGCTCGCGGGCCAGCGCGTCGCGGAGCAGGACGGGGTCATCGACGGGGATCTCCACGAACCGCCCGCTACCCGGCTTCCAGACCGCCCAAACACCCGCCTCGGAGTTCCTGTGGAGTGTCCCGGACCTCGATACGCCGGCGCGCTAGCGCTTGAACTGTCCGAAGCAAATACGGCTAAATGAAGGCAAATGACATCATCTGCTGACCATCTCATCACTGAGCCCACGATCATCCGGCCCCGTTCGGGGCCCAGGCCGGGGACCTTGCGCATCGTCCGGATCGAGCCGCCCGTGCTGTCACCTGACCAACCGCTCGGTGCCGGCGTCGCTGGTCAGGGCGTGCTGCCCCTCGACGGCCTGCATGCGCCCCAGCAGCCGATCCCCCTGGGCCCGGCCGAGCGTCGGCCCCGCCGCATGCGGGAGTTCGACGAGGCCGAGGTGCGACAGGTCGCCCAGCAGTTCTGTGTCGGGGTCGCCGAGGTCATCTTCGGCGATCGTGCCGTCAGCCAGCTCGTGCGCTGCACCTCGGAGCGGGTCTACGCCGACCTGGCCAAGAGGTCGGCGCTCACCAAGAGTCGCCGGCGGATGACGCAGGAGCGGACCGCTCGAGCTCGTCTGGAGCGCATCCGGCTGCAACGTCCCAGCGCCAAGGCGGTGGAGATCTGCGCACGGCTACGCCAAGGTGAGCGCAGCCACGCAATCGCCGCCCGCTTGGAGCTGGTCCACGGGCGCTGGGTGTGCGTAGCGCTCGAGGCGCAGGCGCCGTGAGGACGAAGTCCGAACGCGCTACTGGGCCCGCCCGTGGCACTGCTTGTACTTCTTGCCCGATCCGCAGGGGCACTTGGCGTTGCGCGCGGTGCCCGGGTAGGGGTCGTTGGCGGTAGCGACGGGAGCCGAGCCGCGGACCTCGACCGACCCGTCCTCGCTGGGAGCGGTATAGGTCAGCTGCGGCTGCGTGGCCTGGGCGATCGGCACCACGGGCACCGGCTCGCCGTCCGCCTCGGGGGCGGGCTCGATGTGAACCTCGACGTGGAAGAGGAAGGCGACCGTCTCCTCGCAGATCGCGTCCTTCATGACCGCGAACATGTCGAAGCCCTCACGCTGGTACTCCACCAGCGGGTCGCGCTGCGCATAGCCACGCAGTCCGATGCCCTCGCGCAGGTAGTCCATCTCGTAGAGGTGCTCGCGCCACTTGCGGTCGAGCACCGAGAGCAGCACCTGCCGCTCGAGGTCGCGGGCGATCTCCTCGCCCAGCTCGGCCTCACGGCGCTCGTAGGCCGCGAGCGCGTCCGCCTGGACGACCTCGATCAGCTCGTTGCGGTCGAGGCCGGCCCGTCCGCCGACCTGCTCCTCGAGGTCCTGGTACTTCAGCGAGATCGGGTACAGCGTGCCGAGCGCGTTCCACAACCCGTCGAGGTCCCACTCCTCCGGGAACCCCTCGGTGGCCGCGGACACGTAGGAGCCCACGACGTCGTTGAGCATGCGGACGATCTGGTCGCGCAGGTCCACTCCCTCGAGCACCTGGCGGCGCTCTGCGTAGATCACCTCGCGCTGACGGTTCATGACGTCGTCGTACTTGAGGACGTCCTTGCGCGACTCGAAGTTCTGCGCCTCGACCTGCGACTGGGCCGACTGGATCGACCGCGTGACCATCTTGGTCTCGATCGGAACGTCGTCCGGAACCCGCAGGGTGAGCAGCACCCGGTCGACGAAGTCCGACTTGAACAGGCGCATCAGGTCGTCCTGCAACGACAGGTAGAAGCGGGACTCGCCCGGGTCGCCCTGACGGCCGGAGCGACCACGCAGCTGGTTGTCGATGCGCCGCGACTCGTGTCGCTCGGTGCCGAGCACGTAGAGACCGCCGAGCTCCTTGACCTCGTCGTGCTCCGCCTTCACCTGGGCGGTCACCTTCTCGAGGGTGGCGGTCCAGGCCGCCTCGTACTCCTCCGCGTTGTCGACCGGGTCCAGACCGCGAGCGCGAAGCTCCTGGTCGGCGAGGAACTCGGTCGATCCGCCGAGCATGATGTCGGTTCCGCGGCCGGCCATGTTGGTGGCCACCGTCACCGCGCCCTTGTGACCAGCGAGCGCGACGACCTTCGCCTCGTCCTCGTGCTGCTTGGCGTTGAGGACGGTGTGCGGGACGCCCTTCGCCCGCAGCAGGCCGGAGAGCAGCTCGGACTTCTCGACCGAGGTCGTGCCGACCAGCACCGGCTGGCCGGTGTGGTGACGCTCCGCGATGTCCTCGACGACGGCGTTGAACTTGGCCTCTTCGGTCCGGTAGATCAGATCGGGCTGGTCGATGCGCGCCATCGGGCGGTTGGTCGGGATCGGGACGACGCCGAGCTTGTAGATCTTGTCGAACTCCGAGGCCTCCGTCATGGCGGTACCCGTCATGCCCGAGAGCTTGTCGTAGAGGCGGAAGAAGTTCTGCAACGTCACCGTCGCGAGCGTCTGGTACTCCTCGCGGACCTGCACGTTCTCCTTGGCCTCGATGGCCTGGTGGAGACCGTCGTTGTACCGACGTCCGGCCAGGATGCGGCCGGTGTGCTCGTCGACGATGAGGACCTCGCCGTTGATGACGACGTATTCCTTGTCCTTGCGGAACAGCTCCTTGGCCTTGATGGAGTTGTTCAGGAACGAGATCAGCGGCGTGTTGGCCGACTCGTAGAGGTTGTCGATGCCCAAGTGGTCCTCGACCTTGGTGATGCCCGGCTCGAGCACCGAGATCGTGCGCTTCTTCTCGTCGACCTCGTAGTCGACGTCGACCGTCAGGCGGTTCGCGATCTTGGCGAACTCGGCGTACCACTTCACGTCGTCCTCGGTGGGGCCCGAGATGATCAGCGGCGTGCGCGCCTCGTCGATGAGGATGGAGTCCACCTCGTCGACGATCGCGAAGTTGTGGCCGCGCTGGACGCAGTTGGCGATGTCCGTGGCCATGTTGTCGCGCAGGTAGTCGAAGCCGAGCTCGGTGTTGGTCGCGTAGGTGATGTCGCAGCTGTACGCCTCGCGACGCTCCTCCGGAGTCATCTCCGGAAGGATCACGCCGGTGGTGAGGCCGAGGAAGTGGTGCACGCGACCCATCCACTCGGCGTGGTACTTGGCGAGGTAGTCGTTGACCGTCACCACGTGGACGCCCTTGCCGGCGAGCGCGTTCAGGTAGGCCGGGAGCGTGGAGACCAGGGTCTTGCCCTCACCGGTCTTCATCTCGGCGATGTTGCCGAGGTGCAGCGCGGCGCCGCCCATCACCTGGACGTCGAAGTGGCGCTGTCCGAGCACGCGGCGAGCCGCCTCGCGGACCGTGGCGAACGCCTCGACCATGATGTCGTCGAGGGACTCTCCCTCCGCGAGCCGACCGCGGAACTCGTCGGTCATCTGGCGCAGCTCCTCGTCGCTCATCGCGACGAAGTCGTCCTCGACCGCGTTGACCGACTTCGCGATGGCCTCGAGCTGTCGCAGGATCTTGCCCTCGCCGATGCGCAGGACCTTGTCGATGACGGACACGCAGAACTCTTTTCATGGATGGACAAGCCTGGTCATCCTACCCAGGGGCGGTGGTCGCTAGGTGCCGCTGGCGACTTCTGCTGCCAGCGCCCCCGCGAGGTCGCCGCGTCGCTCCACGCGCACGTCCTGCAGGCCCAGCCACGCGGCCATGGTGCGCAGCTCGACCGCGAGCTGCGCAGCGGCGTCCGCGGGAGCGGCTGGCTCCGCGAAGGCGGCCATCACCCGCAGGGTCGCGGCCGCCCGGTCGGCCTTCAGGTCGACGCGCGCGACGAGCTCGTCCCGGAGGAGGAACGGCAGGACGTAGTAGCCGTGCTCGCGCTTGGCCGCCGGCGTATAGATCCCGATGCGGTAGCG
>JBQCJL010000409.1:0-2081 GCA_051952795.1 Marmoricola sp. | reverse complement strand
GCATCGCGCGAGGGCCGCTCGAGTCCTCCACCGTGAAGTCGATCGGTTCGCAGATCGCGCTGGCTCTCGACTACGTCCACGGTCGCGGGGTCGTGCATCGCGACGTCAAGCCCAGCAATGTCCTGCTGTGCGGCGACGGGCGCGCCGTCCTCTCCGATTTCGGCATCGCGCGGTTGATGGGCTCGTCCCTCCATCACACCCGGACCGGGGAGGCGATCGGATCGCCCGCCTATCTGGCGCCGGAACAGGTCGCTGGCGAGGTCCTCACTCCGGCGCTCGACATCTATTCGCTCGGGTTGGTTCTGCTCGAGGCGCTGACAGCCGAGCGCGCGTTTCCGGGCCCTCCCGTCGAGGCCGCGATGGCACGGCTCACGAGCTCGGCGCCGATGCCGACGCGGGTCGGCCACGAGTGGGCATCGCTGCTGAGGCGGATGACGGACCGGCACCCGGAGAACCGGCCGACCGCCCGCGAGGTCGCCGAGGCGCTCGGAGCCGCCGAGCTCGGTCGGTCCGCAGTCGGCGGCGAGATCCTCGTACCGGACCTCGCCGCGGAAGCGACGGGACCGCTGTCTCTGGGGAGTGCTGAAGCCGGCACCACGATGGCTCTGGCGCCGATTCTCGCCGCGAGCGCGCGAGCTGACCAGGTCACCGAGGCCGCCGTGCCGCCGGAGCACCGGCGGCGCTGGCCGATCCTCGCCGTCGCTCTTGGAATCGCCGCACTGGCGTTCAGTGCGTTCACCGTCCTGCACCCGGCGAGCGGGATCTCGAAGACGGACTCACCCAGTACCCCGATGAAGGTGCCCGCCAAGAAGCGGTCCGCGCCGTCCCGGCCGCAGTACGTGCTCAATGGCTCGGCTCAGGTGGCGTCGCCGCGTCCCACCCACACTCCGCGTCCCTCGGCCAAGCCGACCAAGAAGGCTCCAGCGAAGCCCGCGGCGCCGCTGCAGACGGCGACCGCGGTTCCCACGCCTGCGCCCTCGGCTCCGGCTCCTTCCACCACCGGCCCCACCACGGCTCCCACGGCGCAGGCGTCACCCCAGGCGGTCGCTTCCTCCAGTCCCTAAGGACGCTGACGCTCGTCCGTGCTCGAGGGCGCGAACCAGCGCTCATGGTGGCCTAGACTCCGCAGGTGGCCGTACTGGCGGACTTCAACGTGAGCGTGACCGGCGTGCCTGAGGGCACGCCCATGGTCTTCGCGCACGGATTCGGCTGCGACCAGAACATGTGGCGCCATGTGGCTCCGCGTTTCGAGGACACCTACCGCGTGGTGACGTTCGACTACGTCGGCGCCGGTGGCGCGCGCGCCCCGTACGACCCGGCGAAGTATGCAGCTCTCGACGGCTATGCCAGTGACGTCGTCAGCATCTGCCACGAGCTGGGGTTGAAGAATGCCGTGTTCGTCGGGCATTCGGTCTCGGCGATGGTCGGTGTGTTGGCAGATCTTCAGGATCCGAGTCTGTTCGAGACGCTGGTGATGATCGGTCCGTCCCCGCGCTACATCAATGAGGGGCCGTACGTCGGTGGCTTCGAGGAGGCGGACATCGACGGCCTGTTGATGTCGTTGTCCAGCAACTACCTGGGCTGGTCCGCAGCGATGGCTCCCGCGATCATGGGCAATGCGGATCGCCCTGAGCTCGGCGCCGAGCTCACGACGAGCTTCTGCACGGTGGATCCGGTCATCGCCCAAGGCTTCGCGCGGGCGACCTTTCTCTCCGACAACCGAGCCGACCTGTCCAAGGTGACGACCCGCACCCTGGTGCTGCAGTGTCAGGACGACCTCGTCGCGCCGGTGGAGGTCGGCGAGTACGTCGCAGCCACCATGGCGGACGCCACCTTGGTGGTGCTCGATGCGACCGGGCATTGCCCGCACCTGAGTGCGCCGGAGGACGTGGTAGCTGCGATGAAGAACTTTCTCGCCGTGGGTGCTGATCATCGATAGCGGCGGGGCGACCGCAGGGCCGTTCGAGAGGGCTCTGCTGGCACACGACGCCGAGGCGCTCTACGAGATGGCGCCGTGCGGCTATGTGACGCTCAGTGCGCAGGGCCAGATTCTGACCGCCAACCAGACCTTCATTCTGTGG
>JBQCJL010000408.1:0-4322 GCA_051952795.1 Marmoricola sp. | reverse complement strand
AATCGCGTCTTCCACCGCGCCCCGGCGCCCTGGCCCTTCGACGATCCGCAGTGCCGTCCAGTGCGCGAGCGCGACATCATCGAGATCGGGTCGACTGGAGGCGCTGAGGAGGGCCAGCCACGCTCGTTCTAGCCACGTGGGCTCGGCCGTATGCCGCAGATAGACACCCGGCGCCCGAGGTGACAGATCCCGGCGTCGCACCATGCGCTCGATGTCAGCCGGCTGATAGCCGGCCGCGTGCAGTTGGCGGCGACTGACGGTGCCCGCCTGATCTGCAAGAAGCCCGGCGATCCGTTCCATCGCCCAACAATGGCGGGCGGCGGGTCTTCCGTGGGAAGGGTCGAAGCTTCACTGTGGACAACCAAGGTGGAGTCCCTGACGCGCCTGGTACGCCACCGGTTCCACCTAGGAGGTGCGCTCCGCCTTCTCCGCCGCCTTGATCTCCTCCCACCGCCGGTCGATCTCGGCGGGATCGGTGATCGTCTCGCCGCCGAAGACATGCGGGTTGCGGCGGATCATCTTGTCGCGCAGCCCACGCGCGACGTCGTAGATGTCGAACTCGCCGGCCTCGGCGGCGATCGCGGCATGGAGGTAGACCTGGAGCAGCACGTCGCCGACCTCGTCGCAGATCCGGGCGGGGTCGCCGGACTCGATGGCCTCGCGGACCTCCTCGGCCTCCTCGAAGAGGAACGGCGTCAGCGACTCGTGCGTCTGAGCGGCCTTCCAGGCGCATTCGCGCCGCATCAGGCCGAACATGTCGACCAGTTCGAGCAGCGGGTTCGGCTCGGCCGGTGTCATAGGACTAGCCGCACTTCTGCCCGGCGGGGAGGGAGGCCACATAGCCGCTGTCGGGCTGGGAGGAGCCGGCGTTCTTGGCCGATGCCGAGACCGCGGTGGACAGCGAGCCTTCGTCGGTGACCACGGTCGGATACGCCGGGTTGCCGGTGATGACGCCGGCCTTGGTCTCCGACTGGATCAAGGAGGCCATCGCCGAGAACGCCTGCTGGCTGTTGGAGGCGCCGGCGTGCTGGGCCACGAAGCTGATCGCGCTGTTGAGCTCGTGGGTAAGGGCACTCGCGCGGTGCCGCTGGCCCGCAGGTAGGAAGGCGATCAGCGGGTCGGATGCCGAGGTCGCCACCGCGGGCACCGTGAGGTGGTTGCGCTTGGCCCACTCCTCGACAGCCTTCGTACCGACCAGATAGGTGGTGGCGACCTTGTTCACCTCGGCCATCGGCACGACCTGCTGGCCCTGCTTGGCGCCGGCACACAAGTAGGACGCCATCACGGACACGTCGCCGGTCGGCACGCTCTGTCCGCCGACCTTCGCCGCCACGGTCGGATCGTGGGCACAGCCGGCGAGAACGAGGGCGGCGGCCGGCGCGAGGAGCATGACCTTCTTCACACCCCGAGACGCTACCCGGTCGGGTCGATGATCTGGTCGATGACCTCGTTGACGAACGCGAGCAGGTCCGCGTCGCGTCGCACCGGCTTGGGGATCAGCAGGGTCTCGGTGGCCGCCCGCCAGATTCCCTTGGGGTAGAGCCGCTTGAGCCGGACCTGGCGCGACTCCGGCAACTGCACCGCGGCGAAGCGGATCATCGATCCCGCGAGGGTGACTTCGGCGAGGCCGATCTGGCGCATCCGAGCGCGCAGGCGCGCTACGTCGAGCAGCCTCAGGACCGGGTCGGGAGCCGGTCCGTAGCGGTCCGAGAGCTCGGCATGGATCTCGGTGACGTCATCGGCCTCACGGACCTCGGCCAGCCGCTTGTACATCTCCAGCCGCAGCCGATCGCTGGGCACGTAGGTGTGCGGCAGGTGAGCATCGACCGGGATCTCGATGCGCACCTCGAGCACCTGCTCGGGCGCTTCCCCGCCCGCAGACTGCCGGAACTCGCTGACCGCCTCGCCGACCAGGCGCACGTACAGGTCGAAGCCGACATCGGCGATGTGCCCGGACTGCTCGCCACCGAGCAGGTTGCCGGCGCCTCGGATCTCCAAGTCCTTCATGGCGATGGCCATGCCGCCGCCGAGGTCGGAGTGCTGCGCCAAGGTCGCGAGTCGCTCGTGCGCGGTCTCGGTCAGCGGCTTCTCGCCGGGGTAGAGATAATACGCGTACGCACGCTCGCGCGAACGACCCACGCGTCCGCGCAACTGGTGCAGCTGCGAGAGGCCGAGCATGTCCGCGCGCTCGATGATCATGGTGTTGGCGTTGGACACGTCGAGACCCGACTCGACGAGCGTCGTGCAGACGAGGACGTCGAAGCGCTTCTCCCAGAAGTCGAGCATCACCTGCTCGAGCTGCTTCTCATTCATCTGGCCATGGGCCACGGCGACCCGAGCCTCGGGCACCAGATCCTTCAGCCGGGCGGCCGCCTTGTCGATCGACTGCACCCGGTTGTGGATGTAGAACACCTGACCGTCGCGCAGCAGCTCGCGGCGGATGGCGGCGACGACCTGGCGATCCTCGTACGCGCCGACGTAGGTGAGCACCGGATGGCGCTCCTCGGGCGGTGTAGTGATGGTCGACATCTCGCGGATGCCGGTGATCGCCATCTCGAGGGTTCGCGGGATCGGGGTCGCGCTCATCGCGAGCACGTCCACGCTCGTACGGAGCTGCTTCATCTGCTCCTTGTGCTCGACGCCGAATCGCTGCTCCTCATCGACGATGATCAGGCCGAGGTCCTTGAACTTGATGTCGGGATTGAGAAGGCGATGCGTCCCGATCACGATGTCGACGGTTCCGTCGAGCAGGCCCTCCCGGACCGCCGTCGCCTCACTGTCGGACTGGAACCGGCTGAGCGGACGGAGATTCACCGGGAAGCCACTCATCCGCTCGGCGAAGGTCGCGAAGTGCTGGGTGACGAGCAGGGTCGTCGGGACTAGGACCGCCACCTGCTTGCCGTCCTGAACCGCCTTGAACGCGGCCCGGACCGCGATCTCGGTCTTGCCGTAGCCGACGTCTCCGCAGATGAGGCGATCCATGGGGACGACCCGCTGCATGTCGGCCTTGACCTCGTCGACCGTGGTCAGCTGATCGGGCGTCTCGTGGAAGGGAAAGGCGTCCTCGAGCTCGCGCTGCCAGGGCGTGTCCGGGCCGAAGGCGTGACCCCTGCTCGCCTGGCGGGCCGCATAGAGCTTGATCAGCTCCGCCGCGATCTGGCGCACAGCCTTCCGCGCGCGGCCCTTGCGCTTGGCCCAGTCAGCCCCGCCGAGGCGATCGAGCGAGGGCTGCTCGCCACCGACGTAGCGCGTGACCTGGTCGAGCGCATCGGCCGGGACCAGCAGCGTGTCGTTGGGGAAGCCTCTTTTGGAAGCGCCGTATTCGAGCACCAGGTACTCGCGGACGGCGCCGGCGACCTCGCGCTGCTTCATCTCCACGAAGCGGCCGACGCCGTGCTGCTCGTGCACGACGAAGTCACCGGGCTTGAGCTCGAGGGGGTCGATCTGCTTCTTGCGGCGGGTGGGCATCGAGCGCATGTCCCGCGTCGAGGCGGCTTGGCCGGAGATGTCCTCCCCGGTCAGGATCACGATCGCATCGCTGATCAGACCCTGACTGAGCGATCCGCGCAGGACCGTGACCACGTTGCGATCCGGGGCGTCCTCGACGGCGTCGACGAAGCGGGCGGGGACGTCATGCTCACTGAGCACCTCGACCATGCGGCGGGCCGGTCCTTCTCCGGGATGCACCACCACGACCGGCCGCAGGTGCAGGTGGTCGCGGAGGTCGGTGACCGCCTTCTCGATGTCGCCGCGGTCGGGCTCGACCGCCGTGATCGCAACGTCGTCGGCGGACTCGTCGAGGCCGAACGGCCCGATCCCCCACCACGCCTTGCCCTGGGACAGGACCTCAGCCTCGACGACCTCGAGCTCCTTCAGCGACGCGGCTCCGAGGTCGATCGGAGACTCGCCGCCCGCTGCTGCCGCGGCCCAACTCGCCGCGAGGAACTCCTCACTGGTCGCCACCAGATCGTGGGCCCGCGTCCGCACGCGCTCCGGGTCCAGAACGAGCACGTGGGTGTTCTCGGGTAAGAGATCGGCCAACAGCTCCATCTCGTCGACCAGAGCGGGCGCGAGCGACTCCATCCCCTCGACCGCGATGCCGTCCGCGACCTTGGCGAGCATCTCGGAGACGCCGGGCAGCTGGTCCCGGAGGGCGGCCGCCCGCTGGCGGACGGTGTCGGTCAGGAGGACCTCGCGGCACGGTGGCGCCCACAGCCCGTGCTCGGCGATCTCGAGGCTGCGCTGGTCAGCGACCTTGAACCACCGGATCTCCTCCACCGTGTCGCCCCAGAACTCGACCCGGACCGGGTGCTCCTCGGTGG
>JBQCJL010000407.1:0-2085 GCA_051952795.1 Marmoricola sp. | reverse complement strand
CTGGAAGCCATGAACACCAACGGCTTCACCCTGGGCGGTGAGCAGTCCGGTCACGTGATCATGAGCGCTCACGCGACAACCGGCGATGGTCTCCTGAACGCCCTGCATGTCGCGGCCCGGATGGCCGAGACCGGCGAGTCCCTGGCCGAGCTCGCCTCGGTGATGACCCGGCTTCCGCAGGTGCTGATCAACGTGCCAGGTGTCGACAAGAGTCGCGCAGGCTCCGACGAGGCTCTGCTCGCGGCGGTGGCGGAGGCGGAGACCGAGCTCGGCGACGGTGGTCGCGTGCTGCTGCGTCCCTCGGGCACGGAACCGCTCGTACGCGTCATGGTCGAGGCCGCGACGGCCGAGCAGGCGCAGGGCGTCGCCCAGCAGCTTGCGGACGTCGTTCGGGAGCGACTGGCGCTGTAGTTCTCAACCCTTTGGTTGACAACAAACGTCGCCGAGTCGTAGCGTTCTCCTCAACCGAATGGTTGAGGAAGGTGGCGACGTGGACGATCAGCTGTCCCGCGTGTTCGCGGCCCTGGGCGACCCGATCCGGCGCGACCTGGTCGCGCGATTGACCGCGGCGGATGCCTCGGTGGGCGAGCTGGCCGAGCCCTACGACGTGAGCCTGCAGGCAATCTCCAAGCACCTCAAGGTGCTGGAGGAGGCAGGTCTGGTGACCCGGACGCGTGACGCGCAGCGGCGCCCTGTCCACCTCGAGGCGGAGGTGTTCGACCTGATGACGAAGTGGATCGA
Source organism: Marmoricola sp. (assembly GCA_051952795.1). Taxonomy (GTDB): domain Bacteria; phylum Actinomycetota; class Actinomycetes; order Propionibacteriales; family Nocardioidaceae; genus Marmoricola. The sequence goes on along the minus strand of JBQCJL010000407.1, from coordinate 1,344 downwards.
GCGCTACCGGCAGCAGGCCGAGCAGCGCTACCGCCGCTTGGACGCCGTCCTGGCCGATCTCGACCATGCCGAGACCTCACGAAAGGAAATCGTCTGATGAACGCGACGAGCGAAGCCACCATCGAGGCGGTCGCCGACCTGCCGCTCATCCGCATCGTGCGCGAGTTCGACGCCACCCCGGAGCAGGTCCAGCGTGCGCACACGGATCCCGCGCTGTTCGCGCGCTGGATCGGACCGAACTCCCGCGAGACCCACATCGAAGTCTGGGACGCGCGGACCGGCGGGGAATGGCGGTACACCAACACGAATTGCGAGGGCGATGCGCAGGTCTTCCACGGCTGCTTCCACCAGGTGCGGCCCGGGCGCATGGTCCAGACCTTCACCTGGGGCGGGATGCCCGACGGCGTCTCGCTGGACACCGTCACGTTCGAAGAGCTGCCGGGTGGACGTACGCGCCTGGTCGGCACGTCCCTGGTCGATTCCCTCGAGGGTCGTGACGCCATCCTGCGCAGCGGGATGGATGTCGGTCTCCGCGAGGGCTACGCGAAGCTCGACGCGCTGCTGGAGTCGGGCGTATGACGCCGTCGGAGAATCATCGGCGGAGGGCCGAGGCGTTCGGTGCCCTGGTCGCCGGAGTCACGGACTGGTCGGCGCCGGCGCCTGTCAAGGGCTGGGATGCGCGTGATGTCGTCATGCATCTGATCGATTGGCCCGCTGCCCTCCTTGCCGGCGCCGGGATCGAGCTCGATCCGGTTCCCGTGGACGTCGATCAGGCGTGGCAGGCGCATCAGGCGCGCATCCAGAGCCTGATGGATGACGAGTCCGACCGCATCGTCACGGGCACGCCGATGGGTCCGACGCCGCTGGGACGATTGCTCGACCAGATCTACGTCGGCGACATCTTCCTGCACTCCTGGGACCTGGCACGAGCGTCCGGGCAGGAGCCCCCACTCGACGAGGAGACGTGCGCGGCGATGCTCGCCGGCATGGCGCCGATCGAGGACCTCATGCGGGGCAGTGGGCAGTACGGCGCGCGGGTTCCGGTCGCGCCCGATCGATCAGTCATGGATCAGCTCATGGGATTCATCGGCCGCGACCCGGACTGGCGTCCCTGACGCCTTCTGGGTGGCGCCGCGAAAATCAGTTTCGGTCCCAGGGCCTGACGCCTACCGTCGAGCGGGTGGAGATCCGGCAGGTCGACCTGGGAGACGCTGAGGCGGGCGACGCCTGGTACGAGGTGTACTCGCGCGCCGTGCGCTTCGGGATTCCGTCGGCGATGCCGTGGCTACGCAGCGATATCGCCGAGCAGTTCAAGCCCAATCTCCGGCGCGACGCGAGTGCCTG
>JBQCJL010000406.1:0-6962 GCA_051952795.1 Marmoricola sp. | reverse complement strand
GCACGGTCGCGCCCCACGCCATCACCAGCAGGTCGGGGATCTCGAGCAGGGGCGTGTACGACGGCGGGCGGCCGATGCCCATCTCGTCCTCGTAGTCGCCCTCATAGTCGGTGTAGTCGAGCAGCTCCGATGCGCGGACGCTCTGCACCTCTCCGCACAGCCCCATCAGGGTCATCGGGAAGAGGTCGTTGGCGAAGCCCGGGTCGATACCGGTCGTGAAGCAGGATGCGCCGCCTTCCTCGCACGCCTGAGTGATCGGGTCGATCCAGTTCGGCGGATTCTGTTTCATGGTCGGCCAGACCCACGGGGTCATCGCGGTCGAGCAGACGTCGATGCCCGCGCGCAGGAAGGCGGACATCACGCGGATGTTGTCGTCGGCGTACTGAGCGGTCGGGCCGTAGTGGACCAAGGCGTCCGGCGCGAGTGCGATCAGGGCATCGACGTCATCAGTCGCGATCACACCGGTGGGGTCGATCCCGCAGATCTCGCCGGCGTCCTTGCCGACCTTGGCCGGGTTGCTGACGCCGACCCCGACCAGCTCGAAGGCGGGGCTCTTCATGATCTCGGCGATCACCATCGTCCCGACCACACCGGTTCCCCAGACCACCACACGCTTTGTCATGGCGGCATTCGATCATCGTGGGGCGCGAAAAACAAGAACACGTTCTACTTTCCCCGGCCCCCGACCTTGCTCCCCATCCCCGCGAGCTTGCACGTATTTCAGTTGACCTTGCACGTGGTGGCCTTGAAGTGCCAGTTCGATTGCAATAAGTGCAAGGTCGACTTCCTTGGTTAGGCCGAGGACGCGCAGGATGTCGTCGAGCCCCCGCAGCAGGCATCGTCGGCTGAGGTCCCGGAGAAGGTGTCGCTATCAGCCAGGACGGTGTAGACCTCCCAGCGTTCTCCGTTGGGGGCGCCCTGGACCCAGAACTTGTCCTGCTTGGCATAGCAACAGGTGGTATCGCGCTCGTCGGCGGTCGCCATCCCCTGAGCGGCGAGGCGGTTCTGTTCGGCATTGACGGCATCGGTGTCCGCGACTTCGATGCCGAGGTGGTTGAGGGTGCCGCCCCCGCCGGGATTCTCCATCAAGACCAACTTGAGGGCCGGGTTCTCCACGGCGAAGTTCGCGTACCCGGGGCGCAGCTTGGTGGGCTCGGTCCCGAAGAGCTGGGTATAGAACGCGACCGACGCGTCGAGGTCATCGACGTTGAGGGCTAGTTGAAGTCGGGACATGGGAGCCTCCTGAGGGGAACATCGACGAATATCAATGTCTTAGGCTCGCCCCAGACATCGGGATCTGTCAATATTGATATATGTCGAAGTCCGTTATGGAGCTCACCCCGGTTCAGGCGGTCGCATGCTGCTCACCGCTCGTGCGCGAACCGCTGACCGACGAGCAGGCCGAGACCATCGCCCCGCTCCTCAAGGCGATCGCCGACCCCGTCCGCCTGCGCCTGGTCTCCTTGGTGGCGTCGCACATCGACGGCGAAGCCTGCGTCTGCGACCTCAACGATGCCTTCGACCTGTCCCAACCCACGATCAGCCACCATCTCAAGGTCCTCCACGAGGCCGGACTCTTGGACCGCACCAAGCGCGGTGTGTGGGTCTACTACCAGGTCAATCGCGCAGCCATGAGCGATCTCGGCGCGCTGTTGGGCGGCACCCTGTGAGCATCGACCTCGCCCGCAAGGCGACCGCCGAGCTATTAGGAACCGCGTTCCTGGTCGCAGCCGTCATCGGCTCCGGCATCGCCGCAGCCCGCCTCTCACCGCACGACGTCGGCCTCGAGCTCCTCGAGAACAGCCTCATCACCGGGGCGGCCCTGGTCGCCCTGATCCTGACGCTGCAACCGGTCTCCGCTGCCTTCAACCCCGCCGTCAGCCTCGTCGAGGCGGCGCTGGGCCTGATCGACTGGGCGCAGGCCGCCATCCTCGCCGTCGCCCAGATCGCCGGGGGGATCCTCGGGGCGATCGTGGCGAACCTGATGTTCGGACTCGACGCGGTCTCCATCGCCACTCACGTCCGCAGCGCCCACAACCTCTGGCTGGGCGAGGTGGTCGCCACCTTCGGCCTGGTTCTCGTCGTGTTCGGTGCGATCCGGGCCGGTCGCGGCCAGATCATCGCGTTCGCCGTCGGCGGCTACATCACCGCCGCCTACTGGTTTACGTCCTCGACCAGCTTCGCCAACCCCGCGGTCACGATCGCCCGGATGTTCTCCGACACCTTCGCGGGCATCAAGCCCTCCTCGGTCGCGATGTTCATCCTCATGCAACTCATCGGGGCAGCACTCGGGTTCGTCGCGGTCCGGTTCCTCTACCCCCGGCTCCCCCACGACATCGCGACCGCTCGGACCGAGGAGCTCGTCCCGTGAGCACCAAGCCCACCGTCCTGTTCGTCTGCGTCCACAACGCAGGCCGCTCCCAGATGGCGGCCGGCTACCTCCAGCACCTCGCCGGTGACCGCATCGAGGTCCTCTCCGCCGGATCCCAGCCCGGCAACGAGATCAACCCGGTCGCCATCGAGGCCATGGCCGAGGAGGGCATCGACATCGCCGGCAACCAGCCCAAGGTCCTCACCGACCAGGCCGTCGAGGCCTCGGACGTGGTGATCACCATGGGCTGCGGCGACGCCTGCCGCTGGTATCCCGGCAAGCGCTACGAGGACTGGGCCCTCGAAGACCCCGCCGGACAGGGCATCGACGCCGTCCGTCCCATCCGCGACGAGATCCGCGCGCGCATCGAGAAGCTCATCGGCGAACTGACCGCCTGACGCCGACGCTCGCCGCGCTAGCTGTGGGCGCCGGCGGGGCTGATGTGCACGACCGCCGCGGAGAGTCGCGGAAGCGCCTCGAGGAGATGTTCCTCGGCGTGGTGGGCGGCCTCGTGCCCGGCGAGCAGGGTGAGGTCGGCCGGGACGGTGACGTGGGCTTCGGCCAGCAGGCTGTGGCCGATCCAGCGGATGCGGAGCTCGTCGACGCCGAGGACTTCGTCGATGTCCCCGATGGCATCGCGGGCACGCTCGACCAGGTCGGGGTTGACGGCATCGAGGAGACGCTCGCCCACCTGGACGACGACGGACTTGAGGACGCCGACGATGGCGATCGCGATGACGATGCCGATCACGGGGTCGGCCCAGCGCCAGCCCAACGCGAGGCCGGCGGCGGAGAGGACGACGCTGAGGGAGGCGAAGCCGTCGGTACGGGCGTGCAGTCCGTCGGCGACCAGGGCGGCGGATCCGATCTGTCGGCCGACGTGGATGCGATAGCGGGCGACGAACTCGTTGCCCAGGAAGCCGATGACTCCGGCGGCGGCGAGATAGCCCAGGTTGCTGACGTGGGCGGGATGGATCAATCGATCGACGGCCTCGTAGGCGGCCAGGACCGCGGACGCCAGGACCACGAGGACCACGAACAGGCCGGCGACGTCCTCGGCGCGGCCGTAGCCGTAGGTGAAGCGGTTGTTGGCCGGTCGGCGCAGCAGCGCGAACGCGACCAGCAGCGGGACGGCGGTGAGCGCGTCGGCGACGTTGTGCAGGGTGTCGCCCAACAGCGCGACCGAGTTGGTCATGGCGAACACGATCGCCTGCAGGCCGGAGGTGACGGCGAGGCCGACCAGGCTGATCCACAAGGCTCGACGGCCGCGGGCATCGGCCTCCAGCGCACTGTCCACGGACTCCGCGGAGTCGTGGGCGTGCCATCCGAAGATCTCGGAGACGAAGTGGGCGACCCGATCGATGACGCCACCGTGGTCGTGGTCGTGGTGGGCGTGGTCATGACCGTGGTGACCGTGGTCGTGATGGTGGTCGTCGTGGGACGCGCGGAGTCTGTGGGTCATCGGGTCTCGTCCGTCGTCCGGTGGTGGGCGGGGGCATCGTCGAGGAGGTGCTCCACATGCCCGATGGCATCGATCACGAGCTGACGGACGTGGCCGTTCTCAACCCGGTACAGCACGGACGTGCCCTGTTTGCGGGTCGTGACCAGCCGGGCCATCCGCATCTTGGCCAGATGTTGGGAGACGCCGGGGATCGGCTTGTCGAGCTCGGCGGCCAACTGGGAGACCGACTTCTCCTGATCGAGGAGGAGTCCTGCGATCTGGAGGCGGGTGGCGTCGGCCAGCATCCGAAGGACCTCGACCGCCAGCGTGACGACGTCGTCGGCCCACGGTAGAGGTTTCGTATTTGCATGCATGCGCAAATAGTAGGGGATGAGGGTGAGCGCCCAGCCAGACGACCGGCTCAGTAGTACCAGGGGTACGGACTCCAGTCCGGATCCCGCTTCTCCAGGAACTGGTCCCGCCCCTCCTGGGCCTCATCGGTCATGTACGCCAGCCGCGTGGCCTCCCCCGCGAACAGCTGCTGACCGACCAGCCCGTCATCGAGCAGATTGAACGAGTACTTCAGCATCCGCTGCGCCGTCGGGGACTTACCGTTGATCTTGCGGCCCCATTCGAGCGCCACCTTCTCCAGCTGCGCGTGCTCGACGACACGGTTGACCGCGCCCATCTGGTGCATGGTCTCGGCGTCGTACTCCTCGGCGAGGAAGAAGATCTCGCGGGCGAACTTCTGGCCGACCTGGCGCGCCAGGTACGCCGAGCCGTAGCCGCCGTCGAAGGAGCCCACGTCGGCGTCGGTCTGCTTGAACCGGGCATGCTCCTTGGAGGCCAGCGTGAGGTCGCAGACGACGTGCAGCGCGTGACCGCCGCCGGCAGCCCAGCCGGGAACCCCGCAGCTGACGACCTTCGGCATGAACCGGATCAGGCGCTGGCACTCCAGGATGTGCAGCCGCGCGAGCTTGGCCTTGTCGATGACGCTCGGCTCCTCGGCACCCGTCTCGTCGGCACCAATCGCCTTGTCCTCGTACTGGTAGCCGGCCTTGCCCCGAATCCGCTGGTCGCCGCCGGTGCAGAAGGCCCATTTGCCGTTCTTCGCGCTCGGACCGTTGCCGGTGAGGATCACACAGCCGACGTCCGCGCTCATGCGGGCGTGATCGAGGGTGCGCAGGAGCTCATCGACGGTGTTCGGCCGGAACGCGTTGAGAACGTCGGGACGGTCGAAGGCGATGCGCACGGTGCCGTGCGCCTTGGCGCGGTGGTAGGTGAGGTCGGTCAGGTCCTCGAAGCCGGGTACCTCGTCCCAATCGGCCGGGTCGAAGATCTCGCTGACGCCATCGATCGCACTCATGCCGTCACCGTAGAGGAATGTGTCGGCCGCCGATCCCGTTGGGCAAGGTATGAGCATCGAAGGCGAATACGAACCGAGCAGCCAGGCATGGGTGCGCGAGCAGGTCGAGCAGTTCGAGGCCTCCAACGGCGCCGAGGCCAACACCCTGCGCGACACCGGCGACCCGATCGTGGTGATCACCTCGATCGGTGCCAAGTCGGGCAAGGTCCGCAAGAACCCGGTCATGCGCGTCGAGCGCGATGGCAAGTACCTCGCGGTGGCCTCCAAGGGCGGCGCGCCCGACAACCCCGAGTGGTACGCGAACTTCGTGGCGCATCCCGAGGTCGACCTGCAGGACGGCCCGGTGAAGAAGTCCTACCGCGCCCGCCTGGTCAGCGGCGACGAGCGTGCCGACTGGTGGGAGTACGCGGTGGCCACCTGGGCTCAGTACGGCGAGTACCAGAAGAAGACCGACCGCGAGATCCCGCTGTTCGTGCTGGAGCCGATCAGCTAGGCAACGACGGCATCCCTCAGAGGCCGGTGATCTTCTCGAGGATCCGGCGCAGCGCGGCGGAGTCGCGGGCGCCCAGGCCGTTTGCCCACGCCTCCTCGACCTCCCCGAAGATCTGGCGGATGCGGCGTTCCGCGGCCACACCACGGTCGGTCAGCTGAAGGATTCGAGCCCGTTGGTCGGCGGGGTCCGGAACCGCGGCGATGTAGCCCCGGCGCTCGAGTTGGGAGATCTGCTGGCTGACCGCCTGCTTGCTGACACCGCAGACACCGACGAGCTGGCTCGCCCGCCTGGGTCCCTCCATGAGGAAGCGCAGCACGTTGGCCGAATGAGCGAGCGAGACGTCACCGAACTCGGAGTCGGCCAGGCGCTTCTCGAACGCGGCGACGAAGGCGGACTCGGCGCGACTCAACAGCACCGGCAGGGGGCGCTCGCCCGCTCCGGTCCCGCAACAGCCCCCGTCGTCCATGAGGTCACCTTACCGATTTAGTCAATGACTTGACTTCTTTGTCGGGAATAAGGATAGTAGTCAATGGCTTGACTATCAAAGATTCAACCAAAGGGAGATGAGCACGATGAAGGTTCTGGTTCTGCTGGGAAGCACCCGCGAGGGTTCCGTCAACAAGACGCTGGCCGAGGCCGCACTCGCTGAGCTGCCGGCGGGCGCCACCGGTGAGTTCTTCGAGGGGCTCGCGGATCTGCCCTTCTACGACGACACCCTCGAGGCGAACGTGCCGGAGTCGGTCACGCGCCTGCGTGAGGCCGTCGCCGCCGCGGACGCGCTGATCTTCGCGACGCCGGAGTACAACGGCAGCGTGTCGGCGGTCCTCAAGAACGCCATCGATTGGGCCTCGCGTCCGTACGGCCAGGGCGCCATCACGGGCAAGCCGGCGCTGGTGCTCGCCGCCTCGCCGTCGCCGAACGGTGCCAAGTGGGCGCGCGAGGACCTCGTGAAGATCCTCAAGGTCGCGCAGGCCGTTCCGCTCAAGGAGCACTTCGGCCACGCCAACGCCTTCGACGGCATCAAGGACGACCACCGCAACGAGCTGGGCCGGCTGGTCAGCGACCTCGTCGCTGCCTGACGTCGGAGGTTGAGGAGGACCGAAGGTCCGTCACGAAACCTTGCCTAGCGGGCGATGGAGCCCGCGAGCTGAACCAGGTGACGCAGGCGGGCGAGCTCGGAGCCCATGAACTCCGGGCCGCCCCGCCGCGCGATCACCACGGCCTCGTCCTCGGCCAGCGGCGCCGCGAGCATCAACAGCTCGCCGACCGCACTGTCGGTCACCCCGTCCGC
>JBQCJL010000405.1:0-10893 GCA_051952795.1 Marmoricola sp. | reverse complement strand
CTCACGTGTTACTCACCCGTTCGCCGCTCGTGTACCCCGAAGGGCCTTACCGCTCGACTTGCATGTGTTAAGCACGCCGCCAGCGTTCGTCCTGAGCCAGGATCAAACTCTCCGTTGAAATCTAGCGACAGCGGCTTGCGCTGCTGTCAATTCTAGGAGTGTCCTGACAAGAGACCGAATCACTGACAAAATTGTCAGAATTATCGTTCTTATCAAAGGAACCGTCCATCATTCTCACCGAGGTGAGAATTGAGTCGGACGGGTCAAACTAATTCGTCGACTTTTGGCACACTGTTGAGTTCTCAAGGATCAAGCGCGCACCGCACTTCAGCCTCTCGGCTTTGGCTTGGGGCAACCTAACCAAACTTACCGGCCGCTCTCCGCCGTGTCAAACCGGCTTCCTTCGTCCCACTCCCTGCCGCGCACTCGTAGTCCGAGGTGATCCGAGGCCGTCAAAGCGCGCACTCAGTCCACCTCGGTTGAGGTGTTCGAAGGGGGTGGTCACCCTGGGGCCGGCCGCCCGGCCTCTCGGCCTTGCGTCCCGCCGCACCCTGGCGACAGGAGAGAACATTATTGACGCCGGTGAGCGTGGTCAAATCGAGATCGTGTGGCCCCGGTCACACGAATCGTTCTCGCAGGTCAGGCGCTTCTAGCCCCCGATTCGGACGCCCGCGATGCGCTTCTTTCCGCGTCGGAGGACGGCCCAGCCGTGGAGAAGATCGTCGGCGGCGGGTACGAAATCAGGGTCGGAGATTCGGCCGTTGTTGAGATAGGCGCCGCCCTCGGAGATCGCGCGACGCGCCTCCCCCTTGCTTGCGACAAGTCCGGATGTGACGAGAACGTCAACGATCGTGGCGCCGGGGCTGGCTGTCGACGATCCGACATCGTGCATGACGGCGTCCAAGGTCGCGGCAGTGAGGTCGTGCAGATCGCCTCCTCCGAACAGCGCTGCGGCTGCGGCCTTGGCCTGGGCGGTCTCCGCAGGGCCATGGACCAGCGTCGTCACCTCGTCGGCGAGCGCCTTCTGGGCCGCCCGCAGATGCGGTGAGCTCGTCGTCTGCTCGTCCAGCGCCTCGATCTCGCCGCGACTCAGGAACGTGAAGACCCGTAGCAGCTCGCCCACCTTGGCGTCCTCGACGTTGAGCCAGAACTGATGGAACGCATATGGCGACATCATGGCGGGGTCCAGCCAGAGCGCGCCGCCCTCGGTCTTCCCGTATTTGGTGCCATCAGCCTTCGTGATCAGCGGTGTGGCGAAGGCGTGGGCCTTGCCGCCCTCGGCCCGGCGGATCAACTCGACTCCCCCGGTGAGATTGCCCCACTGGTCCGATCCCCCGAACTGCAAGGTGACGCCGTGCTGTCGGTACAGCTCGAGGAAGTCCATCGACTGCAGCAGCACGTAGCTGAACTCGGTGTAGCTGATCCCCGCCTCGAGGCGGCTCCTCACCACGTCGCGGGCGAGCATGCGGTTGACCGGGAAGTGCTTGCCGATGTCGCGGAGGAAGTCGATCGTCGAGAGCGCCGAGGTCCAGTCGTAGTTGTTGACCATCGTGGCGGCGTTGGGCCCGTCGAAGTCGAGGAACGGCTCGATCTGCGCGCGCAGTCGACCAACCCACTGCTGGACGGTGTCGAGCGAGTTGAGGATGCGCTCCCCCGACTCCTTGGGGTCGCCGATCATCCCGGTGGCGCCGCCCACGAGCGCGTAGGGCGTATGGCCGGCCTGCTGCAGCCGTCGGGCGGTGAGAATCTGGACCAGGTTGCCCATGTGCAGGCTCGGTGCCGTCGGGTCGAAGCCCACATAGAAGCGCACGCTGCCGGACGTCAGCGCCTCGGCCAGCGCGTCGCGATCCGTCGACTGAGCGATGAGGCCGCGCCACTCGAGGTCGTCGAGGAGGTGCGGGTCCACCGCGGCTGATGCAGACACTCCAGTGCCTTCCTGATCGTTGGTTCCTAGCCGGTCTCCGGCGCGCGTCATTCTCTCAGCACGCTATCGACCACAGGAATCGCATAGTGAGTCCCTAGTCAAGTCGCGCGGCGATGACAGCGTCACCACATGGTCGGCACGCACCGTGAGGCCATGTCATCCGAACAGACCCAGGTCCGCCGCGATGCGGTCGTCCCGGACCTCGACGAGCCCGTGACCACAGCCGCCGTTCCTCACTGGGAGCGGCCCGCCCAGCTCGCCCTGCTCGTGGGCACCGCCCTGGCCTACCTCTGGAACCTCGGCGCCAACGGCTGGGCGAACTCCTTCTACTCCGCCGCCGTGCAGGCCGGGTCGGTGAGCTGGGAGGCCTTCCTGTTCGGGTCGAGCGACGCGAGCAACTCGATCACCGTCGACAAGCCGCCGGCCAGCCTCTGGCCGATGGAGCTCTCGGTCCGCATCTTCGGGCTCAATTCCTGGGCGATCCTGGTGCCGGAGGTGCTGATGGCCGTCGGCACGGTGTGGCTGGTCTACCGCTGCGCGCGCCGATACTTCGGTCCCGCCGCCGGCCTCATCGCCGGCGCCGCCCTCGCACTGACGCCGATCGCCGCCCTGATGTTCCGGTTCAACAATCCCGATGCCCTCCTGACGCTCCTCCTCACCGCCGCGACCGTGCTGACCCTGCGGGCCGTCGAGACCGAGCGGGTGCGCTGGCTGCTCGGGGCGGGGGTCGCGGTGGGCTTCGCCTTCCTGACCAAGCAGCTGCAGGCATTCCTCGTCCTCCCGGCGCTGATCGCCGTGTACGCCTATGCCGGCCCGCGCGGCCTGCTGCGGCGGGTGCGCGACCTCCTGGCCGCCTTCGTCGCGATGATCGTCAGCGCGGGCTGGTGGATCGCGATCGTCGAGCTGACGCCGGCATCGGCCCGTCCCTACCTCGGCGGCTCCCAGCACAACAGCTTTCTGGAGCTGACCTTCGGCTACAACGGATTCGGTCGGCTCACCGGTAACGAGACGGGCAGCGTCGTCCCCGGCGGAGGGGGCGGTGCGGGCGGAAGCATGTGGGGACCCACGGGCATCTCCCGCCTGTTCAATGCCGAGATCGGCGGTCAGATCGCATGGCTCCTGCCCGCCGCCCTCATCCTGCTGGTGCTCGGCATCGCCCTGAGGGGCCGCGCCCCGCGCACCGACCTGCGTCGTGCGACGCTGCTCGCCTTCGGCGGGACGATGATCGTCACCGGAATCGCCTTCAGCTTCATGGCCGGCATCTTCCACGCGTACTACACCGTCGCGCTGGCTCCGTTCGTCGCGGTCGTCGTCGCCGCCGGTGCCGCACTGCTCTGGGAGCGGCGCGACAGCTACGCGGCGCGCGGCGCGATGGCGGTCACCATCGCCGTGACGGCCGTCTGGTCGTGGGTGCTGCTGGATCGCTCCTCGAGCTGGATGCCGTGGGTTCGCGTCGCGGTGGCGCTCCTCGCCGTCGTCGCGGTCGCCACCCTGCTGATGCCGATGACCGAGGCGTGGGGTCGGCGGCCCGCGGTCATCGCCGCGATCGCCATCCTGGGTTCGGGCCTGCTGGGGCCGGCCGCCTACGCGGCACAGACCATCGGCACCAGCCACGAAGGGTCGATTCCCACAGCCGGTCCCACGGTCGCGGGAGGTCGCTTCGGTGGTCCCGGCGGACGCAGGGGCGGGATGATGCCGGGCGGTGCGCCACCTGCCGGAGCAGTTCCCGGAGGCATGCGGGGCGGAGCGCCCGGTGCCGGTCCGTTCGGCGGCCCTCCCCCGATCGGCCCCGGATTCGGCGGGCGGACGCGAGGCAACGTCATGGGCGGTCTGCTGAACGGCTCCTCCGTCGGCAGTGCCCTGAAGGCGCTGCTCGAGCGGGACGGCTCGAGGTACACCTGGGTGGCCGCCGCCATCGGGTCCAACCAGGCCTCGGGCTACCAGCTCGCTACGCGTCTGCCCGTGATGCCCATCGGCGGCTTCAACGGATCCGATCCCTATCCGTCGCTCGCGCAGTTCGAGACCTACGTCAAGCAGGGCAAGATCCACTACTTCCTCGCCGGAGGCGGCATGGGACGGGCCAACGGCGGCAGCAACGTGAGCTCCCAGATCACCGCGTGGGTGAAAGCACACTTCGCCGCCAAGACCGTCGACGGCGTGACCGTCTACGACCTGACGTCGCCGACGTCGTGACGACGCGGCTTCGCCGGAACGTAACGCGACACCGTCGGGTCCCCCGGTATCCAGAAGCGCCAGGGTCGGTCAGCGGCGTGCCGAAGGCCGACCCTGGGGCCGGTGACGAGCTCCGGCATGGTCGGTGCGGGAGCGAGGTCGGCGAGGATGCCGTTGTCGGACAGGGTCAGGCCGAGCGCCTGACACAGCCGCGCAGGCCCACGGGCGAGGTCACGATCGGTGCTCCCCCGGCGCTGTCGCGCCAGCTCGAGTCCCCCGACGACCTCGCCGGCCCGCAGCAACACGGCGCCGGCGTCACCCTCGGGGCCGGTCACCAGGTTGCAGCAGTGGTGCATGCCGTAGGTGAAGTACACGTACAGGTGCCCTGGCGGCCCGAACATCACCGCGTTGCGATTCGTCCGCCCGCGGAAGGCGTGGGACCCGGGATCGTCCGGCCCGGCGTACGCCTCGACCTCGGAGAGCCGGATCGTCACCCCGGCATGCGTGATCGTCGCACCGAGCAGTCTCGGCGCGACCTCGAGCGGATGCCCCTCAGCCCAGCCGGGCACGGTGGGTCGCTGCCGCCTGTCGGAGCTCACTCAGCTGCTCGGCGACACGCTCGGGAGCCGTGCCACCGCGACCGTTGCGCGCGGTGACCGAACCAGTTGCCGTGAGCACGTCGCGGACCGCGGAGGTCAGCCGCGGGTCGATGGCCGCGAAGTCGTCGTCGGTCAGCTCATCGAGCTCGATGCCCCGCTCCTCGCATCGACGCACGCACGCGCCGGCGATCTCGTGAGCCTCCCGGAACGGGACTCGTTCGCGGACGAGCCACTCGGCGATATCCGTCGCCAGCGAGAAGCCCTGCGGGGCGAGCTCGGCCATCCGCGCTGTGTTGAACGTGAGGGTGGCGACCATGCCGGTGAACGCCGGCAGCAGGACCTCGAGGGTGTCGACGGAGTCGAATACCGGCTCCTTGTCCTCCTGGAGGTCTCGGTTGTACGCGAGCGGCAGGGCCTTCAGGGTGGCCAGGAGTCCGGCGAGGTTGCCGATCAGGCGCCCCGCCTTGCCACGGGCGAGCTCGGCGATGTCGGGGTTCTTCTTCTGAGGCATGATGCTCGACCCGGTGGAGAAGGCGTCATCGAGCCGGACGAAGTCGAACTCGCGGGTGTTCCACAAGATGACCTCCTCGGCGAACCGGCTCACGTCCACACCGATCTGGGCCGCCACGAAAGCGAACTCGGCGACGAAGTCGCGAGCGGCCGTCCCATCGATGTAGTTGGCCACGGAGTCGGCGAAGCCGAGATCACGTGCGACCGCCTGCGGGTCGAGACCCAGGCTGGAGCCGGCGAGTGCGCCCGATCCGTACGGCGTCTCGGCTGAGACCCGGGCGTCCCAGTCGGCGAGGCGGGAGACGTCCCGCAGCAGCGGCCACGCATGTGCCATCAGGTGATGGCTGAGGAGCACCGGCTGTGCGTGCTGCAGGTGGGTGCGCCCCGGCATGATCGCGCCGTGATGCTCGTCGGCCCGATCGGCGATGGCCTCGACCAGGTCGAGGACGAGGCCGCTGATTGCGCGCGCATGATCGCGGAGGAAGGCCTTGAAGAGCGTGGCGACCTGGTCGTTGCGTGATCGTCCGGCGCGGAGCCGCCCGCCCAGGTCTGCGCCGACCTCGTCGAGCAGCAGACGCTCGAGGGCGCCGTGGACATCCTCGTCGGAGGGGTCGGGTTGGAGGCGGCCCTCGGCGAAGCGCTCGCCAAGGCGGTCGAGACCCGCGATCAGGCCGGCGAGGTCGTCGTCGGTCAAGAGGCCGGCCGCGTGCAGCACGCGGGCATGCGCACGGGAGCCCGCGAGGTCGTAGGGCGCGAGCCGCCAGTCGAAATGCGTCGAGACCGAGAGGGCCTCGAGCTCCGGGCTCGGCCCACCCGCGAACCGGCCGCCCCACAGCTTGCCGGTGTTGGTCGTTCCTGATTCCGTCACGGAGTCTCTTCCTCGCTCAGTTGGCGGCCGTTCGCCATGGCCATCAGTCGTCGCACCAGGTCGTCACTGTGGGACACATCCCGCACGATGACCATCACCGTGTCGTCACCGGCGATCGTGCCCAGAACTTCCGGGAGCTCGGCCTTGTCGAGCGCCGATGCCAGGAAGTTGGCGGCACCCGGTGGTGTGCGCAGCACCACCAGGTTGCCGCTCGCCTCGGCCGACGCGAGGATGTCCGCACACAGCCGAGCCAAGCGAGCCTCGCTTGCCGCGGTCTCGCGAGCCAGGAGCGGCGACCGGTCACCACCCTCGGCAGGGACCGCGTACACCAACTGACCCGACGACGACCGCACCTTGACCGCATTGAGCTCCACCAGGTCCCGCGACAGCGTCGCCTGGGTGACGGACACGCCGTTCTCGATCAGCAGGTCGGCGAGCTCGGTCTGCGACCGGACCTCATGGCTCGAGAGCAGATCCACGATCCGTTGCTGGCGGGCTCCCTTGGTCAACGGGATCTGGTTCATGACGGCCTCAGCGCTGCCCGTCGAGCCAGGCCAGGATCGCCTTCTGGGCATGGCGACGGTTCTCCGCCTCGTCCCAGACCACCGAGCGCGGACCGTCGAGCACCTCGGCGGTGATCTCCTTGCCTCGGTAGGCCGGGAGACAGTGCAACACCGTCGCATCGGGCTTCGCTTGGTTCAGGAGCGCTGCATTCAGCTGCCAGGGCCCGAAGACCTGGACGCGCTCAGCTGCCTCGGCCTCCTTGCCCATCGAGATCCAGGTGTCGGTGGCGACGACGTCGGCATCGGCGACGGCCTCCACCGGATCCGCGAAGGAGCGCGCCGAGCCACCGGTCGCGGCCGCGATCGCGGCGGCCCGCTCGAGTACCTCCGGATCCGCCTCGAAGCCGGCCGGCCCGCTCACGCGCACGTGCATGCCCGCCGTGACGCCCGCGAGTAAGTAGGAGTTGCCCATGTTGCAGGCGACATCGCCGACGAAGGTGAGCGTCTGGCCGGCGGGATCGCCGCGGTGCTCCCGGATGGTGAGCAGGTCGGCGAGCAGCTGGCACGGGTGGAACTGGTCGGTGAGCGCGTTGACCACGGGCACGCCCGCGTACGCAGCCATCTCGTCGATGCGCGACTGGTCGGCCGTCCGCCACACGATCAGGCTGGCCTGACGGCCCAGGACCCGAGCGACATCGGCGATCGACTCACGAGTCCCGATGCCGGCCAAGGTGCCGTCGACCATCATCGGATAGCCACCGAGCTCGGCGATGCCCGCGGCGAACGACGCTTGGGTCCGCAGCGTCGGCTTGTCGAAGATCATCGCGACCGTGCGGGGACCGTCGAGGGGCTTGGCCGCGTGCGGATTCGCCTTCAGCTTGGCGGCGAGCTCGAGGACCTCGGCCTGCTCGGCCGGAGTCAGATCGTCGTCGCGCAGGAAATGCCTCATCGGGAGCCGCCTACGATCGTGGGCCAGGCCTCGCCGAAGGCGCTGAGGTCGGCATTGTCGATGATCAGGGGCGGCGCGAAGCGCAACCGGCTCGGACCGGTGTTGTTGAGCAGGAAGCCGTGCTCCTGGCCCCGCGAGACGACCGCGGGAGCAGTCTCCTCCTTGAGCTGCGCACCCAGGAGCAGCCCGGCGCCCTGGACGAAGTCCACCTCCGGGGCGCTCTCGAGGATCGCGCGCAGGGTCGCGCCCTTGCGCTGGACCGCCTCGAGGAGGCCGTAGTCCTCGATGGTGTCGATCACCGCGAGGGCAGCGGCTGCTGCCACCGGGTTGCCACCGAAGGTGCTGCCATGGTTGCCCGGCTGCAGCAGATTCGCCGCATCCCCGAGCGCCACGGTGGCACCGATCGGGATCCCTCCGCCGAGACCCTTGGCAAGCGTCACCAGATCGGGCCGAAGGTCCTGCGGGTCGTGTCCGAACCACGCGCCGGTCCGACCGACCCCGGTCTGCACCTCGTCGAGCCAGAGCAGCGCCCCGTGGCGTGAGGCGATCGCTCGGGCCGCTGGGAGGAAGCCCTGCGACGGTTCCACCACGCCCGCCTCGCCTTGAAGCGGCTCGATGATGATGGCGGCCACCGTGTCGTCGACGGCGGCCTCGAGTGCCGGCAGGTCGTTGTAGGGCACGAAGGTGACGTCGCCGGGAAGCGGCGCGAACGGCTCGCGATAGGCGGCCTTGGAGGTCAGCGCCAGGGCGCCCATGGTGCGGCCATGGAAGCTTCCCTCCATGGCCACGATCCGGGTGCGACCGGTGCGACGGCTGATCTTGAAGGCGGTCTCATTGGCCTCCGCACCGGAGTTGCTCAAGAAGACCCGGCCGTCGCCGCCGAGCAGCTCGACCAACTTGGCCGCCAGCTCCACCTGCGGCCCGGTGGCGAAGAAGTTCGAGACGTGCCCCAGGGTCTTCATCTGCTTCTTGACGGCCTTCACGAGTGCCGGGTGCGCGTGTCCGAGCGCGTTCACCGCGATCCCGCCGAACAGGTCGACGTACTCGTTACCGGCGTCGTCCCACACGTGACTGCCCTTGCCGCGCACCAGCGCGAGCCTGGGCGGTCCGAAGGTGTTCATGAGTGCGGTCGGGTACTGCTCGAGGATGCTGGGTGCGTTCATGACGATCCCTTCGCCTTCCGGATCTTGGTGTCGACGCCCGGCAGCACCTGCGT
This sequence comes from Marmoricola sp., assembly GCA_051952795.1. Taxonomy (GTDB): domain Bacteria; phylum Actinomycetota; class Actinomycetes; order Propionibacteriales; family Nocardioidaceae; genus Marmoricola. Next base: position 2,152 of record JBQCJL010000405.1, on the reverse strand, counting down.
TCCGACGCCTTCATCGGTGAAGAGCTCGAGCAGCACCGCATGCGGCTCCCGCCCGTCCACCACGGTGGCGCGGGGAACGCCTCCCTGCAGCGCGTTCAGGCAGGCCTGCATCTTGGGCACCATGCCGCTGGCGAGGCTCGGCATCAGCTCGGCGAGCGCCTCCGGGCTGATCTCGCCGACGACGTCGTCGCTGTGCGGCCAGTCGCGGTACAGACCCTCGACGTCGGTCAGCACGAGCAGCTTCTCGGCGCCGAGCGCCACCGCCAGCGCGGCCGCCGCCGTATCCGCGTTGACGTTGTGCACCACCCCGTCCTCGGCGGGAGCGACACTGGAGATCACCGGGATCCGGCCGGCCTCGATGACGTCGAGGACCGCCTCCGGACGGACCGACGCCACCTCGCCGACGAGGCCGAGATCGACCTCCTCACCGTCGACGACGGTGCCGGTGCGCAGGGCGGTGAAGAGCCCGCCATCCTCACCCGACAGGCCCACGGCGAGCGGGCCGTGAGCATTGATCAGTCCGACCAGCTCGCGCTGTACCTGTCCGACGAGGACCATCCGGACGACGTCCATCGCCTCGTCGGTGGTGACCCGGAGGCCGCCCTTGAACTCGCTCTGGATGCCGAGCCGGTGGAGCATCTGCGAGATCTGCGGGCCTCCCCCGTGGACCACGACCGGCTTGAAGCCGGCGTAGCGGAGGAAGACGATATCCTCGGCGAAGTCACGCTTGAGGTCGTCGTCCGTCATCGCGTTGCCGCCATATTTGATGACCACGATCTTGCCATGGTACTGCTTCAACCACGGCAGGGCCGCGGCGAGCGTGGCTGCCTTGGCGGGTGCTACCGCCGGGCGCATCGGGACAGTCTGGGTGGGTTCGCTCATGAGCTGTACGCACTGTTCTCGTGGACGTAGGCATGGGTCAGGTCGTTGGTCCAGATCGTCGCCTCCGCATGACCGGACTTCAGATCGACGGTGACGGTGACCTCCCTCGGCTTGAGGTCGACGGTCGCGGGATCCGCATCCGGTGTCGAGTTGCGGCACACCCAGACGTCGTTGATGGCGACATCGAGATTCGCCGGATCGAAGGCCGCCTTGGTCGTGCCGACGCTGGCGAGTACCCGGCCCCAGTTCGGGTCATTGCCGAAGACCGCCGCCTTGAACAGGTTGCTCCGCGCGATGCTGCGCCCGACCTCGACGGCATCGTCCTCGGTGGCCGCATGCCTGACGGTGATCGCGATCTCGTGGTCGGCGCCCTCGGCATCGGCGAGCAGCTGCTTGGCCAGGCTGACACAGGCCTCCGTGAGCGCCTCGGTGAGCGCGACGACTCCGGGCCGCACCCCGCTGGCCCCGCTGGCCAACACCGCGACGGTGTCGTTGGTGGACTGGCATCCATCGGAGTCGAGCCGATCGAAGCTCACCCGCGTCGCCGCCCGGAGCGCCTGGTCCAGCTCGGCCGCGCTGGCGTGGGCATCGGTGGTGATGACGACCAGCATCGTGGCCAGGGCGGGAGCGAGCATGCCCGCCCCCTTGGCCATGCCACCGATGCTCCAGCCGTCGCGCTCGACCACGACCTGCTTGGAGACGGTGTCGGTCGTCATGATCGCGGTCGCGGCGTCGGCACCGCCGTGGGCGCTGAGGGCGGCGGCGAGCGCATCCACGCCATCGAGAAGGTTCTGGCGCGGGTTCGCCAGCCCGATGAGCCCGGTGGAGCACACCAGCACGTCACCGGCGCCGACGCCGAGCCGGGCGGCGACCTGCTCAGCGGTCGCGTGGGTCGTCTGGAAGCCCTCGACTCCGGTGTAGCAGTTGGCGCCACCGGAATTGAGAACGACGGCGTGGACGATTCCGTCCTTGACGACCTGTTCGCTCCACAGCACCGGATTGGCCTTGCAGCGGTTGGAGGTGAAGACGGTGGCGTTGGCGAAGGAGGGGCCGTCGTTGACGACCAGCGCCATGTCGGGGCCGCCCGAAGTCTTCAGGCCGGCGGCGACGCCAGCGGCCCGAAAGCCGGCGGGATGGGTGACACTCATGAAGGGCTCCTGGAGGAGAAGTCGGGACTAGGCGGGAACGGCAGGAGCGACGTCCTGCCCGCCTCGTCGCCAAGCCTCTTCCGCGCTGTCGGCCTTGTCCGTCGGCACCAGCACCCAGAGGG
>JBQCJL010000404.1:0-4203 GCA_051952795.1 Marmoricola sp. | reverse complement strand
AACCGAATTTCGGCTTGGCCTCACCGCCGACGGCCTCGAGGAATGCCTTCGCCGCCGGCCGCTCCAACCCGGGCAGCGCGCCGGCGGCCGAGTCGAGCACCTCGATCTCGAAGCCGTCGAAGAACTCCGTGACGTAGGCGAGGGCCTCGGACTCGCTGCGGTCGGGCGCGTAGCGGAAGTTGACCGTCACGCGGCACTCGTCGGGAATGACGTTGGTGGCGACGCCGCCGTCGATGAGCACCGCGTTGAGGCCCTCGTGATACTCGAGACCGTCGATCACCGGGCGGCGCGCCTCGTAGCGGTTCAGTCGCTCGAGGATGGGCGCGGCCAGGTGGATGGCGTTGACGCCACGCCACGATCGCGCCGAGTGCGCCCGCTCGCCCCGGGTGATCACGGCGACGCGCAGTGTCCCCTCGCATCCCGCCTCGACCTGCGCATCGGACGGCTCCATGAGCATCGCGAAGTCGGCGTCGAGCAGGTCCGGCTGCTCCTCGACGATCTTGCGGAGGCCGTTGAAGGCGGCGTCGATCTCCTCCGCTTCGTAGAAGACATAGGTGATGTCGCGATTCGGTCGATCGACCTGCGCGGCCAGTCGCAGGGCAACCGCGACGCCGCCCTTCATGTCGCACGCGCCCAGCCCGTGGATCGCCGCCCCGTCGTTGCGGGCCGGCAGATTGTCGTTGAGCGGAACGGTGTCCACATGCCCCGCGATGACGACGCGATCGGCGTGGCCCTGGTCGGTGCGGGCGATGAGCGAGTTGCCGAAGCGTCGGACCTCCAGGTGGCTCAACCCACGCAACTGCGCCTCGATCGCATCGGCGATGCGGGCTTCGTCACGGCTCACCGACTCGATGTTGAGCAGCGCCTCTGTGAGAGACGCGACATCAGCGGTGAGGTCCAGGCGTGCGGGTGTCGTCACACCGGCATACTCCCATCCGGCCCCCACTAATCTGGGCACATGCCCACTGACATCACCGCTAGCCAGGCATGGGGCGTCGGCCTCGCGACGATCACGGACGACGGCACGACGCTGGACACCTGGTACCCGCGGCCGGCGCTGGGAGGCCCCTCGGACGCCACGGATCTCGAGTCGACCCTCAAGGCGTTGGCCGGTCGCGACGACGACCGAGGCGTCACCCGGGAGCTGGTCCGGCGCGAGATCGATCTCAGCGCCGCTCCTGCCGATGCGAGCGACGTCTACCTGCGGCTGCATCTGTTGAGCCACCGTCTCGTCCCGCCGCACGGCGTCAACCTGGACGGCCAGTTCGGTCTGCTCGCCAATGTCGTCTGGACCAACTTCGGTCCCTGTGCGGTCAAGGACTTCGAGCTCACCAGGGCCCGGTTGCAACAGCGCGGCCCGGTCACGGTCTTCGGCGTGGACAAGTTCCCGCGCATGACTGATTACGTGATGCCCAGCGGCGTGCGCATCGCCGACGCCGACCGCGTGCGGCTGGGTGCGCACCTCGCCGAGGGCACGACGGTGATGCACGAGGGCTTCGTGAACTTCAATGCCGGCACGCTCGGCACCTCGATGGTCGAGGGCCGCATCTCGGCCGGCGTCGTCGTCGGCAACGGCTCCGACATCGGCGGCGGAGCGTCCATCATGGGGACGCTCTCCGGCGGGGGCACGCAGGTGATCTCGCTCGGCCAGCGCTGCCTGCTCGGGGCGAACTCGGGTCTGGGCATTCCACTCGGCGACGACTGCGTGGTCGAGGCCGGCCTCTACGTGACCGCCGGCACCAAGCTGACGCTGAAGACCGGTGATGCGTCGAGGGAGATCAAGGCTCTCGAGCTTGCCGGAGCGAGCAACGTCCTCTTCCGGCGCAACTCGCTGACCGGTGGCGTCGAGGCCGTTCCGTGGAAGGGCCAGGGCATCGAGCTCAACGCCGCCCTCCACAGCAACGACTGATCCCCGACGGCGACTCCCGATCCATGCGTACGATCCGCCTCGTCCTCTTCGCCGCGCTCGTCGGCACGATCACCGCGATCGCCCTGATCCTCTGGCGCCAGGGCGACAACCTGTTCGGGCCCTCTGACGGGTGCACCGCCCAGGTCGACGGCAACAGCGCCTCCCTGGACACCGGCCAGGCGCAGTATGCGGGCCTGATCGCCGCCCTCGGAGTCCGACGGGGCCTGCCGGCCCGGGCCGTCTCCATCGCGCTGGCGACCGCCTACCAGGAGAGCAAGATCCAGAACCTGCCCGGCGGTGACGCGGATTCGCTGGGCCTCTTCCAGCAGCGCCCGTCGCAGGGCTGGGGCACCGCGGCCGAGATCATGGACCCGGTCTATGCGACCAATGCCTTCTACGACGCACTGGTGAAGATCAAGAACTACCAGTCGCTGGACATCACCGTCGCCGCTCAGGAGGTTCAGCACTCCGCCTACCCGGGGGCGTATGCGCAGCATGAGACCGAGGCGCGGGTGGTCGCCTCGGCGCTCACCGGCTACAGCCCCGCGGCCTTCACGTGCGTGGTGACCGGCGACAAGGCACTCGGCACCGGCGACAGCGTGATCAGCACCCTGAGCCGCGGCTTCGGCACCGCGATCTCGCCGCGGCGCAGCCTCCGTCAGAACGTGGCGATCCCGGTCGGGTCCGGCACGGCCGGCCAACGCCTCGGCTGGGCGGTCGCCCAGTACGCGGTGGCGATCGCTCCCGACCTGCACATCAAGTCCGTGCTCTTCGACGGCAAGCAGTGGAGGACGGGCAGCGCCTCGTCGAAGGGGTGGACGCCGGCCAGCTCGGCGAGCAGCTCCACCGTCTCGATCGTTATGGAGCCAGTCGCCTGACGGCTGCGTCGATCCGCTCGTCCGTGGCGGTGAAGGCGACGCGAACGTGCTCGCGCCCCGCGACGCCGTAGAAGTCCCCGGGCGCCACCAGGATGCCCCGATCGGCGAACCAGGCGACCGTGTCCCAGCAGGACTCCTGCCGGGTCGACCACAGATAGAGCGAGGCCTCGGAGTGGTCGATGGTGAAGCCCGCCGCCTCCAGTGCGCCCTTGAGGGCGAGGCGGCGCGCGGCATAGCGCGTGTGCTGCTCCTCGACGTGGGCATCGTCGTCGAGAGCGGCGATCATCACCCGCTGCTGCGGTCCCGGCATCTGGAGGCCGAGGTTCTTGCGCACGGCGAGCAGCTCCCCGACGACCGCCGGATCGCCCGCCACGAACGCGCAGCGATATCCGGCGAGGTTCGAGCGCTTGGACAGCGAGTGCACCGCGAGGATTCCCTCCAGCGAGCCGCCGTTGACCGCCGGATCCAGAATCGAGACCGCCTCGCCCTCCCAGACGCACTCGAGGTAGCACTCGTCGGAGATCAGGAGGGCGCCGCGCTCGCGACACCAATCGACCATCTTGCGCAGGTGATCGGCCGGAAGCACCCGTCCGGTCGGGTTGGACGGCGAGTTCACCCACACGATCGCGGGCGTGCGCGGTCCCAGCGACAGCAGTGAGTCGGTGGCTTGGACGTCCGCACCCGCGAGGGCGGCGCCGACCTCGTAGGTCGGATAGGCCAACGCGGGATACACGATCAGGTCGCCCGCACCGACCCCCAGGTGCCCCGGAAGCGAGCCGATCAGCTCCTTGGAGCCGATCACCGGCAGCACCGCGTCGAGGCCGAGCCCCGTCACCCCGAACCGACGCTCCAGCCAGCCGATGCAGGCCTGCCGGGTCTCCGGCAGTCCGATCGTCAGCGGATAGCCGGGCGAGTCAGCCGCCTCACACAACGCGCGTTGGGCCACCTCCGGGGTGGAGTCGACGGGCGTGCCGACCGAGAGGTCGACGATGCCGTCGGGATGACTCCGCGCCGTGGCCGCAAAGTCGGTGAGCTTGTCCCAGGGGAAGTCGGGCAGCCGGTTTGAGACCTTCACGATCCTCCTCAAGGCTTTTCTGACGAGTCCCGACGCGCGCGGTTGCAAGGAGCCGGAGCGAAGGCGGCCTTGGCGGGCCGTCGAGCGAAGAGCGACGCAGCAAACGCGCCGTCGGAGCCGTCAGACTCAGTGGTCTTGGTTTTGAGGAGGGAGGGCGGCGATCATGGGGTGGTCGAGCTGAACCGTGGTCTCGACCATCTTCGCGGCGCCACCGGGCGAGCCGAGGTCGTCGAAGAAGTGGACGTTGGCCTCGTAGTAGTCCTTCCACTCCGCCGGAGTGTCGTCCTCGTAGTAGATGGCCTCGACCGGGCAGACCGGCTCGCAGGCGCCGCAGTCCACGC
>JBQCJL010000403.1:0-3696 GCA_051952795.1 Marmoricola sp. | reverse complement strand
GTAGGCGTGGGGCTCGGCGAAGGTCGCGAGCGGCCCGAGAACGGCCGTCTGATCGGCGTAGACGTAGGTGAGGGTGGTGACGGCAGCACGACCACACGCCGCGCGCGAGCAGCGACGTTGTGAGGTCACCGGCGAAGTCACGTGCCGAGGCTACCGCCGGGACGCATCGGATCGGTCTAGGCTCGCTGGCATGACCTCGACCAACCATCCGGGCGTCCGCGACCGGCGTGGTCGCGGCATGCGGGGTCCGGCGTTCCGGCCGGGTGAGCTGGCCCCGGCGGGGGCACCCGCTCGCCGGCGTCCGTACGAGCGCTTCGATGCGATCGCCCTCGGGGTGATGCGCGAGCTCTGGGATCGCTTCCCCGAGGAGCTCGCACCGATCCAGTTGGGAGTCGAGGAGGTCCCCATGCTCCCGCAGGGCTGGAGTCCGGAGGCCGTTCCGCTCGCATCCTTCGCCAAGGCCAAGGCAGGCGCGCCCGCCCGCGTGATCCTGCTGCGCAAACCGATCGAGCATCGGGCGCGCAATCGAGACGACCTCGAGGCGCTCATCTTCACCGTGCTCGTCGAGCAGGTCGCCGAAGTCCTCGGCATGGAGCCCGAGGACGTCCATCCGGACTATCGGGATCGCGACTAGCGCTCAGCGCTCGACGGTTCAGTAGGGCCGGGCGACGACCGCGGGCACCCGCGCCGCGTTGGCCGTCGGGACCAGCCCGATCACGGCCATCGTTCCGCGGTCCAGGATCACCGCGCCTGAGGCCATACCGCGCCGGTCCTGCGTGAGGCGGATGGCCGTCGCCGTAGTCGGCAGCGAGACCGTCACGATCTGACCTGCCGGCAGCGCCACCGTCCGCGAGAGCACGGTCTTCCCGTGCCCGTCGATGCCGAGGATGCCGACGCTCGAGGATGTCGGGGAGGTGAGCACGAGCGTCGCCGGGACGCCACCGGGCAACCCGGCGGTCGACTGGGCGCCCAGGCGTGCGGCGGGTGTCGCATACGTCTCGGCGGCGCCGCGGATCGCGCGGAGTCCAGCGGTCACCGGAGCCGAGCTCTGCAGCTCCAGGGAGCCCGGGCCCTTGGCGAGGAGATCGTCCACGGCGACGGCCGAGGTCGTCGCCGGGGGGATCGTCAGCGTCTGGTGGGTGGTCGGGGCGAAGGTCGCCGCCGCATTGACCACCTTGAGGTGCACCACCGCACTGGAGGCGCCGGGGTTGGCGACGAACAGGGTGGCGTGGTTGAGCTTGGTCGGGATCCCGATCACCTGGGTCTGACGCGCGGGAGCCGCGGCGGCCGGAACCCACGACGAGACCGGCTTGACCACGGCGCTCTGCGCCCACCGCTCGAAGAGCGAAGCGGCGACCAGGCCCCGGACTGCGCTGACGTGCACGGTCAAGTCGCCGAGCGAGGGCGCGATCGACTCGAGGTCGAGCCGGACGGACTGTCCGGCCGGGACGAGCAGTCCGGTCAGGCCCGGAGCCTCGACCTGGCCGTTCGGGCCGTAGACCGCGATGGTCACGTTCGCGTCATTGGAACGCGGGTTGTCGAGGGTCAGCATGCTGCGGTGGGAGATGCCGGCTCCGGCGCCCACGAACCACCAGTCATCGGCCGGCGACGGGCAGGCGCGCGCCGCGCGCCAGGTCTTGCCGGCGGCCCATTGCGAGGCATAGCCGGAGGCGGCGGCCGCGGGAGCGAAGACCACGCGACCCCGGGAGCCCGCCGCCACGGTGTAGCCGCTCGTGCTCGCCGGAACGGTGCCGATGCGCGTTGACGAGCTCGGCGCATCGGGCACGCACGACAGTGATCGCGAGAGGGTGACCGCGGTGCCGGCCATCGGCTCCGCCGATGTCGGCGCCTGGCGGCCGGTCCCCGCGAGGCTCATCGCCACGACCAGCGCGACCAGAGCGGTCGGAAGCGCGAGAGCGCGCCAGGAGCCCGGTCTCATCGCCGACCTCCACGCGTCTGGCGCTCCGGCGCGGCCAGCACGACCACCACGAGCAGCAGCAGGAGTTGGATCAGGACGGCGAGATCATGGATCGCTCGTGCGGCGACGCCGGGCATCGGAAGCCCCTTCTCGCTGCTGGTCGGAACCACGCGCCACGCCCGGGTGGCCGGGTTCGGCGTGGAGGTGTTGCTGAAGCCTCGGGCCGCATCGAACTCGCCGGCCAGTTGCGAGTTGACCGGGCTCGGCGCGTAGACGTAGCCGATGCCCGCCGCGGCCAGGGTCTCCGCGGCGTCGCCGGGATGGGTCGAGAGAACGTTGCGGACAGCGGCGCCGAGATCCTTCCGGGTCGGGGTCAGTGCCAGCAGGGCCTCGTCGCCCAGCACGACCCGGGACCGTTGCACGAAGTAGGACACCGCGGTCGTCCGCGGGGTGGTTCCGCCGCCGGTGAGGATCAGCGTTGCCTGACCGTGGACGTTGGCGGCGAGATCGGCGATGTACTGGGGCGGCACGACACCGGTGGCTCGGGTGCGATCGCCGGTCAGCGCACTGCGATCGCTGGTGCTCAGCCAGGTGACCGCAGCCGCGGCCGGGGCGAGCGTGGCCAGCAGCGCCACGGCCGCGATCACGACCTGCCGGGAGCCGAAGCTCGACTCCATGACCACGGCGCGAAGTCCGGGGGTGGCCGCCGCGACGGCCACCAGCAACGCGGCAACCTCCAGCAGCACCGGAATGCCGACATAGGGAAGGAAGCCGGGTCGTCCCGGCAGGTCGATCGTGAGGAAGGCGGTCACCAGCGCCAGGAGCGACGCCGCGGCCGCCACGATCCAGCACCGCAGGACGACGGCACGCGTGCTGGGCCGGATCAGGGCGACGGCGGCGGCCAGCGGCAGCCCCAGGACGAGCCACACCGGCACGTGGCTGGTTCCCGGCAGCGAGCCGGTGAGCAGATCGAACCGTCCGAATCGGTGCGGGCGCGTTGCGGCAGCGCCCGCCTCCAGGAACACGGCACCGGGGTGCTGGACGGCCGTGACGAGCCACGGCAGCAGCAGCAGCCACGGGCCGAGCCCGACAGCCAGGCGCTGCCGCAGTGTCAGCGCGCTCGCGCCCAGCCAGGGTGCCGCAAGGGCGACGACGGTGAGAACCAGCGCGACCAAGGGGCCGAAGCAGGCGGCGAGTCCACCCACCAGCACCACCCGCCAGGCGCTGCGTTCCCGCGTCTCGGGCGAGTCGGAGCCGAGACCGAGGAGCGCGCGGCCGAGCCAGGGCAGCAGGATGGCCACGGTCATCGTGCCGAGATGACCGCCGCTCAGCGCGCCGAGCATGACGGGCACGAGAGCGTAGGTGCCACACATCCAGGCTTGCGGCCACGAGCCGAGGCCGAGCCGGACGGCGAACCGCCAGGCTCCGAGGGCGGCCAGCGGCACTCCCATGCCGAAGATGATCCACAGGATCAGGGCGGGCTGGCCGAAGCCGATGGTCGACGCCACGGCCAGGGGAAGGGCGTACGGCGGCCCGGCCGCCGAGCTGCCGGGACCGACCCAATGCCAGGAGGACCACCACAGCGACCACCAATGGCCCGGCCCACCCGGTGCCTGGAGCAGGGCCCCGCCGGCGATCGGACCGGGGCCGAGCAGGGACCGCTCCGCGATGAGAGCCACGAGGAAGAGCGCTACGAGGACGTACGAGGTCGGGCTGCTCAGGATGCGACGCGCGAGCGGCCCCTTGGCCGATTCCGCCGCCAGACGTGCCCGAGCGGA
>JBQCJL010000402.1:0-7407 GCA_051952795.1 Marmoricola sp. | reverse complement strand
TACCGCTGGACGGTGAGCACGGCCATCGGCCTTACCCTCGGCATGATCAACGGGTTCGGGGTCGTCCTCCTCATGATCGTGCTGGGGCCGTCTCGCCACGAGATCGAACCGGGCACCTTCCCCCACGGACTGTTGACGGTCATCACATGGTCATCCGCCATTGGCGCACTCATTTCGATCTGGCCGACCACCAAGTCCTTGGCCCGCAGCGTGCTGTTCGTTGGCCCATTGTTCACCGCGATAGGCGTCTGGGCGGCCCGCGACAGTTACCAGCGCTGGTTCGTGATCATGTCGATCGCAGCGGCCGCGGTCAGCGTAGTGGCCTTCTTCGGCAGGGCCTACACATCAAAAGACCCCTCGGATCCGATTCGGCCATGGCAGCGCTTCGACGACTGACCCGCGGCGGGCTGAGCTGGCAGGTGTGCGACCGCCTTAGTGACGCCGTCGACGGACCGCGACCTTGCACCTGTTGACGTCGACCTTGCACTTATTTCACGCGAGCTTGCGCTTGTTGCAGTCGAACTTTCAGTTGCTGTCGTCGACGAGGGCCCGGAGCTCGTCCTCCCAGCGACGCCGATCCGTGCGACCGATCGCGGCCTCGACGACCTCGATGCCGCCATTCGGGTTGGCGAGGGCGTGCGCCAACTCGGCGCGGCTCTCCACACGCCAGTGCGGGATGCGAACAGCCGAGCAGAGCGCCGCGAGATCGGCGCCGTGCGGCGTCGCGAAGAGTCGCTCGAACTGCGCGGCGTAGCCAGGACCACCCTGCTCGAGCGTGGCGAAGATCGAGCCGCCGTTGTCGTTGGCCACCACGATCGTGAGGTCGGCCTCGGGTTCGTCGGGTCCCTGGATCAAGGCCGTGATGTCGTGGAGGAACGTCACGTCACCGACGTAGGCGATCGCACGGGTCGGCCGACGCGCGATGGTCGCACCGAGCGCACTACTCAAGGTGCCGTCGATGCCAGCGAGTCCGCGATTCGCCATCACCATCCGCCGCTCCCCCACCGGCGTGGGCGGCGCCATCAGGTCGAGGTCGCGAATCGGGTTGCTGGCACCGACCCAGAGCAGGCCGCCGGCGGGCAACGCCGCGGCCACTTCAGCGGCGACCTCGTAGGGGGTGAGGCCGGGGAGCTCCCGCACGTACCCATCGATCCGTCCGGCGAGCGAGCAGTCCGCCTCTCGCCAACGGCCCAGCCAGTCAGTCGTGTCCTGGCCACGGACCTCGACCTCGTCCACCTCGGCCACGACAGCGAAGGGACGACGCGGCCATCGCCCGGTCGAACGGACCGAGATGACCTCGACATCGGGGCGCGCGAGGAGTCGAGCCACGGGCCGCGACAGCGTCGGGTGGCCCGTCACCACGACCCGCTCGATCTCCTCGGCCAAGCCTGATTGCAGCAGCAGCCGATAGGTGCGCAGCGCATGCGTGCCGGTCCGCGAGCCGCTCGTCGGCTCCGCGAGAAGTGGCCAGCCCCCTGCCTCGGCGATCTGGCGTCCGGCACGCCCGGAATCGTCCCCCGCGACGACGACCGTGCGTACTGACGGTTCGAGCGCAACAAGTGACGGTTCGCGTGAAATAACTGACGGCTCGAGCGCAACAAGTGCAAGGTCGGCGTCAAAAGGTGCAAGTTCGCGGGCGGGGACGAGCGGCTCGCCGAACTGGACATTGACGTGGAGCGGCGACGCCTGATCCCAGACGACCGCCTCCTGGTCGTCGACCGAGTCGACCGAGAGGTCCAGGAACACGGCGGCCTCACCGAAGATCCCCACCTGATCGGTCGTCTGGTTCGCGCCGGTCCCCCGCAGCACGGCGGGGCGATCCGCGGTCAGCGCGATCAGCGGGACTCCGACATGCGACGCCTCGAGCATCGCCGGATGCAGATTGGCCACGGCCGTGCCCGAGGTGGTCACCACCACCGCCGGACGGCGCGAGCCCTTCGCGATGCCGAGCGCGAGGAACGCCGCCGTGCGCTCGTCGATGCGGGTGTGCAGCACCAGCTGCCCGCGTTCGGCCCGCTCGGCGAGCTCGAAGGCGAGCGGTGCGCTGCGGGAGCCAGGAGCGAGGACGACGTGCTCGACCCCGAGCTCGACCAACTGATCGATCACCCAGACCGCGAGGTCGGTGGAGGTCCGGGACATGTCGTTCATCGGTCCGATCCTCCCGCGTCCAGTCGGGCAGCGACAGCCCGGTACCGCTCCTCCCAGACGGCAGCCCGATCCGGCGACGCCGCATGGTTGTCGAGCCGCGTCGGATCGACGTCGACGGGGCGCACCGCCAGCGCACCCGCGACCGGGAGCAACGACTCGGTCACCACGTCGCCTTCGAGCAGTTGCACCGTCGCCAACCCGCAGGCATAGGGCAGGTCGGGGAGCGCGGCCGCGAGCGCCACGCCCGCCGCGATGCCGATGCTGGTCTCCACCGCGCTCGACACCACCACCGGAAGCCCGATGTCCTCGGCGATCCGAAGACAGGCGCGGACGCCGCCGAGCGGCTGCACCTTCAGCACCGCGATGTCCGCCGCCTCGAGATCGCGCACCCGATAGGGATCGGCGGCGCGGCGGATCGACTCGTCGGCAGCGATAGGTACCTCGACCCGACGCCGCACGCGGGCGAGGTCCTCGACATCCGCGCAGGGTTGCTCCACGTACTCCAGCCCGCCCGCAGCGCGATCGAGGATCGGGATCCAGGAGATGGCGTCCTCGCGCGACCATCCACCGTTGACGTCGATGCGGATGCGGCCCTCCGGCCCGAGCGCATCGCGGACGGCCTCCACGCGAGCGATGTCGTCGGCAAGCACCTGGCCCTTCTCGGCGACCTTCACCTTCGCGGTCCTGCACCCGGAGGAACCGGTCACGACGGCATGTGCCCGCTCCGGATCGCAGGCGGGCACCGTCACGTTGACGGGCACGAGATCGCGGACGGGATCCGGCCATCCGATCTCGGCCGCCTCGCGAGCGCAGGCCAGCCAGGGGGCCGACACCGCATCGTCGTACTCGAGGAACGGACTGAACTCACCCCAGCCGGCGTCGCCACGCAGCAGCATCCCCTCCCGCACCTCGATACCGCGGAACCTGAGGCGAAGAGGAATCGCGAACACGTGCGGGTCAGTCATCGGGCCACTCCGCGCTGGCCAGGGCGCGCATGGTGAGTCGATCCGGCTTGCCGTTGGGCAGCTGCGGAATCTCCTCCACGACGACGAGCTGACGAGGGGCCCACGATCGCGGCTCGACCAACGCGCGGAGGTCGTCCAGCGAGGCGCCGCCCCTGACGACCGCGACCACGCGCTCGCCCCACTCGTCGTCGGCGACCCCGACGACCTCGACCGCATCGACAGCGGAACTCAGGGCCGCCGCGACGGCGCGCGCGGGCACCTTCACACCGCCGCTGATGATCACGTCGTCCGCGCGACCCTCGATCCGCAGCCGTCCATCCTCGATCGAACCGAGATCATCAGTCCGGAACCACCCGTCGACGAAGGCCTCGGCCGTTCGCTCCGGCTCGCCGTCGTACCCCTCGAAGAGCATCGGGCCGCGCAGCAGTACCTCGCCGTTGTCGACGCGGACCTCGACGCCCTCCAGGGGAACCCCGTCATAGACGCACCCCCCGCAGGTCTCGCTCATCCCGTAGGTCTGCACGATCCGGATGCCGGCGGCCTCCGCCTCGCGACGCACCTCCGGCTGCAGCGGGCCGCCACCGATGAGGACGGCGTCGTAGTGGGCCAGCCAGTCAGCGTCGCCGCGTAGCTCGCGCACCAGTTGGGTGGGAACGAGCGAGATATAGCGGCGGCTGGCCTCAGGCCCCGCCAAGATCGTGCGATACAGCACCTGCACCCCCGCCACATAGGTCGGCGGAAGGTTCAGCTCCCACTGGCCCGGGCCGCCCAGTCGTCGATGGGTCGCCATCGCGGAGGCGCGCATGGCGGCTCGCGAGAGGACGACCCGCTTCGGCCGTCCCGTCGATCCCGACGTCTGGATCATCAGCGGCTCAGGATCGTCCGCCGCCTCCCACGCGATGAGCAGGTCGCGGATCTGGTCAGCGGTGCCACTGACCGGTCGCAGGCTGCTCATTGGGCCAACTTAGTGGCGGAACCGACAGGTCTGCGCACCGCCCACGTCCCACAGTCCAGGCCCGCTCATTGGCAGAATCGACGGCATGGCCACCACCGCCGAATGGATCGAAGGCGCTCGACCCCGCACGTTGCCCGCAGCCGTCGCGCCCGTGCTCGCCGGTACCGCCGTCGCGGCCTACAGCCACCAGGAGGTCTGGTGGAAGGCGGTCTGCGCACTGCTCGTCAGCGTGCTGCTGCAGGTGGGAGTCAACTACGCCAACGACTACTCCGACGGCATCCGCGGAACCGATGACGACCGCGTCGGCCCCTTGCGACTCGTCGGATCGGGCGCGGCCACCCCCAAGGCGGTCAAGCAGGCCGCGTTCACCGCATTCGGCATCGCGGCCGTGGTCGGCCTGATCCTGGCTCTCTCCACCGCCTGGTGGCTCGTGCTGCTGGGGGCGGTCTCGATCCTCGCCGCGTGGTACTACACCGGCGGATCCAAGCCTTATGGATATCTCGGCCTGGGCGAGGTCATGGTCTTCTGCTTCTTCGGTCTCGTGGCCGTCCTCGGCACCACCTATGTCCAGGTGCACCACCAGCACGCGCCGTTCGCGTGGGCTCCAGCCTGGGCAGCTGCCGTCGGCGTCGGCTCGATCGCGTGCGCGATCCTCGTCGCGAACAATCTGCGGGACATCCCCACCGATCGCGAGGTCGGCAAGATGACGCTGGCGGTCCGGCTCGGCGACCGTTGGACCCGACGGCTCTATGCCCTCTTGATCCTCATCGCCGTCATCGCGCTGTTCGTCGTGGCGGACCGTACGTCGTGGGCCGCGCTCGTCGGACTGCTGGCCCTCGTCCCGCTCGGACGCGCCGCCAAGAACGTGCTCCGCGGCGACGACGGACGCAAGCTGATTCTCGTGCTGCAGCAGACCGGCGCTGGCGAGCTCATCTACGCCGGCGCGGTGCTGATCGCGCTACTCGTCGCGCGCTCGTAGCGTCGAAAGCCGCAAGCTCGGCCGCAAAAGGTGCAAGTTCGACCGCTAAAGGTGCAAGGTGGGCCGCAATAAGTGCAAGGTCGACCGCTAAAGGGGCAAGGTCGACCGAAACGAGCGCAAGGTCGGCTCGTAGGGGGTGGGGTCGATGTCGTGGGCCGCTAGCCAGGCGTCGTCGTAGTAGGTGTGGGCATAGCGCTCGCCGCCGTCGCACAGCAACGTGACCACGGAGCCGCGCTCGCCCCGCTCGTGCATCTGACGCACGAGGCCCAGCGCCGCCCACATCGCGGTTCCGGTGGATCCACCGACGCTGCGCCCGAGCACCGCGGACGTCCAGCGTGCCGCGGCGACCGAGGCGCCGTCGGGAACCGAGGTCATCGCATCGACCACCCCCGGCATGAAGGACGCCTCGACCCGCGGCCGACCGATGCCCTCGATCCGCGACGGCGCACCACAGGCCGCACTGTCGTGGCCCTCCGTCCAACTCGGATAGAACGCCGAGTTCTCGGGATCGGCGACGCAGAGCCGGGTGGCGTGGCGGCGGTAGCGGATGAAACGCCCGATCGTGGCCGACGTGCCGCCGGTCCCGGCGCCGACCACGATCCACGCAGGAACGGGGTGCCGCTCCAGCGCCATCTGCTCGAAGATCGACTCCGCGATGTTGTTGTTGCCCCGCCAGTCGGTAGCGCGCTCGGCATAGGTGAACTGGTCGAGGTAGTGGCCGCCGCATTCGGCGGCGAGGCGGCGCGCCTCGTCGTAGATCGCCGACGGCTCCTCCACAAGGTGGCATCGGCCACCGTGGAACTCGATGAGCGCGATCTTCTCCTGCGAGGTCGTCCGAGGCATCACGGCCACGAACGGGAGGCCCAACATCTGCGCGAAGTACGCCTCCGAGACCGCGGTTGACCCCGAGGATGCCTCGATGACCGTGGTCCCCTGGCGGATCCAGCCGTTGCACAGGGCGTAGAGGAACAGCGAGCGCGCGAGCCGATGCTTCAACGAGCCGGTCGGGTGCACCGACTCGTCCTTCAGGTAGAGGTCCACGCCCCACTCCCGCGCGAGCGGAAACGCGTGCAGGTGCGTATCGGCGGAGCGGTTGGCGTCCGCCTCGACGATGGCGATCGCTCGTCGCACCCACGCGCGCTGCTCGTCGTCTCCTCGTTCGACGAAGAGCGGCGGCGGCGGGGTGCGGTCTGCCATCTCAGTCGTCGTCGTCCTCGCGGGCCTTGAACTCCTCGAAGCGAGCGGTCGCCCGCTCCGCGCGGGCCTGCACATGCTCCGCCAACCGCTGGCGCGGGAGGGCCAGGAACCGTACCGAGAGCACCGAGGAGACCACCGCGGAGATCAACAGCACGACGAACAGATCCGGACCGTGCAGGGCGTTGTCGCCCTTCATCGCGAACCAGATCCCCGTGAACACCGCGTAACAGCCGATCAACAGGCCGAGCCGCAGCAGGGTGTAGGTCCAGAACGCCTTCATGACTGTGTCAGATCCTCACGCGTAGGAGTGCATGCTGCCGGAACCGAAGAAGAAGTTGATCCCGATGAAGTTGAACCAGAGGGTCGCAAGGCCGACCAGAGCGAGGATGGCCGCGGAGCGTCCGCGCCACCCAGCCGTCACCCGTGCGTGCAGGTAGGCCGCGTACACGACCCAGGTGATGAAGGCCCAGACCTCCTTGGGGTCCCAGTTCCAGTAGCGACCCCAGGCGTGGTCGGCCCAGATCGGGCCCGCGATGAGAGCGGCGAAGGTCCAGATCGGGAAGGCGAAGGCCTGCGTCCGGTAGGCGACGCGGTCCAGTCCCTGGAGGTCGGGAAGACGCGAGAGGTAGCCGCCCGGCCGCGTGTTCGGCCAACGCTCCTTGACCAGGTACATCGCCGACGCCATCCCGCCCAGCGTGAACGCACCCGTAGCGATGATGGCCGCCACCACGTGGATCACGAGCCAGGGCGAATCGAGTGCATCGCGCAACGGCACGACGCCTTCGAACAGCAACAGCACATCTGCCATCAGCGTGATCAGGATGAAGCTGGTGACGATCGGCCCCAACCACCCGAGCTTGAATCGCTTGTAGAACGCGAGATACCCGATCCCGACGAAACATGTCGCCGTCATCGTGAACTCGTACATGTTGCCCCACGGCACCCGGCCAGCGGCCATCCCGCGCGACACCATCGCGACGACGTGGACCGAGACAGCAACCACGGTGAGAGCCACACCGATGCGCCCGAAGAGGTCGGCCCGCTCCTGATCCGCGACATCAACGGATGAGGGGTTGGGGAGGCCCGTTTCGGAGGCAATCCCTGCTTCTGGGCTCTTGCCTACGGAAGGGGCCTCCCCAACCCCGGCACCCCCCAGAACCGGA
>JBQCJL010000401.1:0-9013 GCA_051952795.1 Marmoricola sp. | reverse complement strand
CGCAGTCGACACCAACGGCATCCTGCGGGCCGTCCGGAGAGCGTCCCGCACCGAGATCGCGTCGTCGATGTCCGGGTCGGAGCTCCTCCGGAAGGTCCACCAGGCGAGTCCGGCGATCAGGCCGCCGATGGCCAGGGCCAGCACCCGGCGCGCGTGGGAGGCCTTCTCGACACCGATGAGGAAGGTGTCCTCGGTGTAGCCGAAGGCGAGGTGCTGGATCCCATGCAGGATGTAGGTGAGAACGACGCCCGCGAGCCCAGCCGTCAGACCGACGAGAACCGCGGCTACGGGTAGCCCCAGGTGCTTGAGCCTGCCCTCGGGAACCACACGCCTATTACAGCGGTTCCGCCGCGAGAATGCGTGCGGCATAGTGACCGGCATGGCCACGATTCCTGACGCACGCTGGGGTGATCCGGACGGGGTGCTCGCCAAGGTGGGAACGGCCGTCGCCTCCACCAAGGTGGGCTCGCGGGCGATCCGGGCGCTGATGCCCCTGGATCGCAAGGTGCTGCTGCGGACCAACGGGCGGCGCACGGTGCTCGGCCCGCTCGGCGCGCCGACCATGCTGTTGGAGACGATCGGGCGGAAGAGCGGTCAGCCGCGCCTGAGCCCGTTGCTCTTCGCTCGTGAAGGTGAGTCGATCATCGTGGTCGGGTCCAACTTCGGGCAGGAGCATCATCCGGCGTGGACCGGTAATCTCCTCGCGCATCCCGACGCGGTGGTGATCGCGGGAGGGGAACGCGTTCCGGTGACGGCGACGCTGTTGGAGGGTGAGGAGGCCGAGGCCGCCTATCGCGCGATGATCGAGGTGACGACCGTTTATGCCGAGTACCGCAAACGCACCGACCGGGCCATACGGGTCTTCCGGCTTACACCCCGATAGCGGTTCGTCGGGGGATCTTCCACCCCTGACGATGTTCGGCCCGGACTTCCCCTTCCCCTACGACGACTACCTGGTCAGTCCGCACGGCCTGGGCAGCGTCCCGGAGGAGCGGTACGGCACCCGGGTCGCGGTGATCGGCGGCGGTCTGTCGGGCATGGTCGCTGCCCGCGAGCTGATGCGGATGGGGCTGCAACCCGTCGTCTACGAAGCCGACCAGATCGGCGGCCGGATGCGGTCGGCTCCCTTCGCGGGATACCCGGGCATCGTCGCGGAGATGGGGGCGATGCGGTTCCCGCCGACGTCGACCGCCCTCATGCACTACGTCGACGCCATGGGGCTGGGCACCTTCCCGTTCCCCAATCCGCTGGCGGAGCCGACGCCGAGCACGGTCGTCGATCTCAAGGGCCAGAGCCACTACGCCCGCACGCTCGAGGACCTCCCGGATGTCTTCCGCCAGGTCGCCGACGCGTGGGAGCGCACCCTGCGCGAGTCCGCCGACCTCGACCGGCTGCAGGAGGCCATCTGCCGCCGGGACGTGGAGACGATCAAGCAGTCGTGGAACGCGATGGTCAAGCGGTTCGACGACGAGACCTTCTACGGCTTCCTCGCCAGCAGCCCCCACTTCGACAGCTTCACGCTGCGCGAGGTCTTCGGGCAGGTCGGCTTCGGCACGGGCGGCTGGGACACCGACTATCCGAACTCCATCCTCGAGATTCTCCGAGTGGTGCTGACCGGTGCCGACGACGAGCATCGGGGAATCTCGGGAGGCTCGCAGCAACTGCCGCTGCGGCTGTGGGACACGGCGGTGCCGTGCGCGCACTGGCCCGAGGGCACCTCGCTGAAGTCGCTCCACGACGGCACGCCGCGCCCGCGCGTCGTGTCGCTGAGCCGACTGGCGCCGGACGCCTACCAGGTCGTCGACGTCGACGGCACGGCCGAGACCTACGAGTCCGTGGTCTACACCGCCCAGTCGTGGATGCTGCTGAGCACCATCACGGCCGGCGAGGAGCTGCTGCCCATCGACCATTGGACCGCCATCGAGCGCACGCACTACATGGGCTCGACCAAGGTCTTCGTGCTGGTGGACCGGCCGTTCTGGAAGGACATCGACCCCGCCACCGGCCGTGAGGTGATGAGCATGACCCTCACCGACCGGGTCAGTCGCGGTACCTATCTGCTGGACCAGGGCGAGGGTCGTCCCGGACTGATCTGCCTCAGCTACACCTGGGCGGACGACTCGCTCAAGCTGATGCCGCTGGATGCCGAGCAGCGGATGCGACTGGTGATGGGCTCGTTGAGCAAGATCTATCCCGACGTCGACATCGCCTCGCACGTGATCAGCGAGCCGGTGACGTTGACCTGGGAGAGCGAGCGCGACTTCATGGGCGCGTTCAAGGCGAACCTGCCCGGCCACTACCGCTACCAGGAACGGCTCTACACCCACTTCTTCCAGGAGCGGTTGGACCCGGAGTACCGCGGCCTGTTCCTGGCGGGCGACGACGTGTCGTGGACCGCGGGCTGGGCGGAAGGAGCGGTGACGACCGCCCTCAACGCGGTATGGGGCGTGATGAACCACTTCGGCGGCGCCACGCATCCCGAGAACCCGGGTCCCGGCGACCTGTTCGCCGATCGAGCGCCGATCGTGCTTGGGGATAACTAGCGCGTGTCGAGGGTGCCTCGAATCCCTTGTGGATAAGGGAATTCGAGCCCTGAGGGCGACCTAGCGTGGGAGACGCCCACCTCGTCGACCCTGTCCCCGAGAGGACCGACCGTGCTCCCACGCTCCCTACTCCGCCGGCGCGCTCGCCACCGCGGCGTCCGCCGCCGCTCGCTGCGCATCGCCCTCGCCCTGCTGATCCTCGGTAGCGGGACCGCCGTCTCCCTGAGTGCTCCGTCGGCCGAGGCGGTACTGCCCACGGTCATCGTGCCGACAGCGACCTGCGCCCGGTTCGATCCCAACCTCGGCAGCGGAGCCTGCCTGCGCTACCAGTCGAAGTCGGGCATCGCCTATACCTGGCTCGGCACCTATCGGGCCTCGAACGGGGTGCCGTTCTTCTGCATCGACTACCTCTACGACTCGCGGATCAGTGCCACCGCAGCGCGCGTCTCGACCGTGGGTCTGCGTAATCAGCTCGGCCGCCCGATCGGTGCCGCCGAGGTGGCTGCCCTCAACGAGCTGATCAGCACCCGAGCGCCCCGAGGAACAGCCGGTTCGGCGATGGGGAACGCGGCCATCGCGCTCATCATCCGTGAGCTGATGAGCGACGGCATCCGCAACGACGGCACGGTGGTCTATCCGCCGGGCCTGAAGGTTCACGGCACCGTGCGGTCGGTTCCGGGCGGCACGCCCGGCACGATCCTGGCCACGGCCCAATCGTGGTGGGATCAAGCCAGTCAGCGGCGTGGGCCTTGGCACGTCAGCCTGGTCCCGGAATCGAGCACGCCCACGGTCCCGCTCGGGCAGTCGGCCAAGTATCGGCTGCGCGTCACCTCTGCGGACTCGCGGACGCTGGTCGGCGTGCCCGTGAGCTTCACCTGCACGGGTCCGATCACCTGCCCGGCGGCGATGGCCAGTAGCGCGTCCACCGAGGTAGCCGTGCAGCCGCAAGGGTTGGGCATGTACACGATCACGGCGCGGGTCACGGGTCCGAGCGCTCAGGGTCAGCTGCTGCAGGGTGCCTGGTCGGCGCATGGCGGCACCACCGCCCTCAACCGAGGGGTGCAGCGAGGGTGGATCGCGCAGCGCGTGCCGGCCAGCGCTTCGGCGCAGGGTGCGGCGGAGATCGTCAAGGCGACGCCGACTCTCGTCACGCAGGCGCAGCCATCGGCTCGTGCGGGCGAGTCGCTGTCCGACCTCGTCACCGTCGCGGGGCTCCCGCAGGGCTACGACCATCCGATGGTGGCCATCCTCTACGGGCCGTTCGCGACCGCGCCCACGGCGACGAGCTGCACGGCGGACAAGGCCGTCGCGAGCGTGTCGATACCCGTGACGGTCAACGGCACCGTGCGCACGCCGACGGTCCCCGCGACCCAGCCGGGGTACTACGTCTGGACGGAGTCCCTCCCCGGGGACGACCGGACCGTCGGTGTCGATACCCCGTGTGGTGTGAGCGAGGAGACGACGGTGGTCACCACGCCGGCTACGCCGACGGCGGCTCAACCCACGCTCCGGACCCGGGTGTCCGCCGCTGTGGTGACCCTTCCCGGCACGGTGTCCGACACGATCGCCGTCTCGGGATTGAAGGCAGGCACCCTCGACATCGCGTGGACGCTGCTGGGCCCGGTCTCGCCGGGCGGCCACGGCTGCACCGGGCTCGATTGGGCCGCTGCGCCCCGGCACGCCAGCGGACATCTGACCGCGAGCAATGGCCTGGTCCGCACGCCGGCCATCGCGATCACCGTGGCCGGCTGCTACACCTTCCGTGAGCACGCCGCCGCGACCAGCACGAGCGCTGCCGCGGACAGCGCGCCTGGCCTGCCGGAGGAGACCGCCCTGGCCGTGCGCCCACGACCGCGCGTGGTTCCTGAGGTCCCGACCGGACCGGCCGGCCCGATCGACGGCTGGTGGTCGAGCGTGGTCCGACTCTGGGCCGCCTGAGGTGAGAGGCAGGCGAAGGCGGCCCCGTCCCCGAGGTCGGTGGGTCGGCCGCGGCCTGTGCTGCGGCTTGGCGGGAGTGGCGGCCATCCTGGCCGTCAGCCTCCCGCGGCCGCATCCCGTCAAGGCGACAGCGGTGCACACGCCCGTCACGGCGGTCACCGCGATCGGCACGGTGCCGCGAGGGGTCGCTCGGCCGGTCCACCTCGACAGCACCTACGTGGCTCCGCCGGCTCCGGCCCGATCGATCGGGCGGCTCCTGCTCCCGCGGCTGGGGATCGATGCCCGCGTGGTCGCGGTCGGGTGGGACCGCGACGCCATGGCCGTACCCAATGATCCCGGGACGCTCGGTTGGTTCACCCCGAGCGCGCGCCTGGAGGATCTGGCGGGAGCAAGCCTCATCGCGGGGCATGTCGCCGATCCGTTCGATCGACCGGGAGCGCTCGCGCTGCTTGCTCGGGCCCAGCTCGGTGACGTCGTGGTGTGGCGAGGTGTGTCCGGCAAGACGGTTCGATTCACCGTGGTCACGATCCACCGCTACTCCCGCTCAGGCGGGCTGCCGGCGACGTTCCTCCCCGCCGGGGGTCCGCACTTGGTGCGATTGGTGACCTGCACCCATCGGGTGCGACGAGGCACGAGCGTCCATTACACCGAGAACCTGGTCGTCACGGCCGTGCGCACGTGAGCTAGATCCAGCGGACGAACCAGATGCGCTGCAGCCACTGGGCGTTGGTCAGCAGGCCGTCGGTGTAGATCGGCCAGAACCACCAGAAGTTGACGGCGACGAGCGCCACCACGAGACCCACGATGCCGGCGCCGATCTGCCGGCGTCGGCCGGTGGGCTCGTTGCCCAGGATCTGACCGAGCAGCAGCACCAGGCCGAGGATGAGGAAGGGCTCGGTCACGATCGCGTAGTAGATGAAGATCGGGCGGTCGTCGTAGTTGGTCCAGGGCAGCCAGGTGAGCAGCACCCCGACGACCACCACGGTGTAGCGCCAGTCGCGGCGGAACAGCCACATCACCAGCGCCCAGATGCCGGCGAGCGCCGCCAGCCACCACAGCGCCGGGGTGCCGAGCAGCAGGACCTGACGGAGGCAGGTGGACCCGGCCGCGGCGGCGCAGCCTTGCGATCCGGGCGCGATGTTCAACTGGGCGTCGACGCCGACAGGGCGGTTGAGGATGAGCCAGCCCTGCGGCTCCGACTGGTAGACGTGATGCGAGGTGCGGAGACCTTCGGTGCTGAAGTTCCAGATGTCGTGGTGATAGTGCGCGAGGTCGCGGAACGCCCGGAAGATCTGCGAGAACCAGGAGCCCTCGGGCGCCTTGGTGTAGGAACCCCACGGCCCGTTGCTGTACTGGGTGTTGGACAGGTACTGCTCGTAGGTCGCGTGGTGGATCAGCCAGCCGGTCCAGGTCGCCAGGTAGACGATCGCCGCGACCACCACGATCGAGAGCAGGGCCGGCAGCCCGTCCATCACCGCCGCGACCAGCCAGGCACGACGGGCGCCGAGCCGGCGTCGCGCCCCGGTGTCCCACAGCCACATCACCACGCAGAACCCGGCGAAGACGAAGACCGGGCTCCACTTGCTGCCCAGGGCCAAGCCCCAGGAGACGCCGGCGGCGAGGCGCCAGGGCCGCCACCACAGCGAGGTGAACCACCCGCCGTCGCCCGTCAGGCGCGCACGCCCCCACTGCCGGTCGGCCACCATGCAATGGACCGCGAGCAGGGTGAAGAAGGCGACGAAGATGTCCAGCAGCGCCAGGCGGGACAGCACGAGCTGGAGCCCGTCGAAGCACATCAGCAGGCCGGCGACCGAACCCAGGAGGGCGGATCCGGTGATCCGCTTGGTGAACCGGATCATCAGCAGGATCATCAGCGAGCCCACGACGGCGGACGCGATCCGCCAGCCGAAGGGGTTCATCCCGAAGATCTCGATGCCGGTCGCGATCAGCCACTTGCCGACCTCGGGGTGCACGATCATCTCGGGGGTGTGCTGCCACTGCCCGAGGGTGTGCCCGGCGAGGATGTGGCTGTCGGCGTGCGCGACGTAGTCGCGCGCGTACCCGAAGTGCAGCAGCGACCAGGCGTCCTTGGCGTAATAGGTCTCGTCGAACTCGAAGGAGTGCGGCCGCCCCAGGTCCCATACCCGGAGCACGAAGGCGAAGAGCGTGATGCCGACTCCCAGTCCCCATTCGCTCGACCACGACCGGAGGCGAGCGGTCAGAGGGGCGGGCAGCACTCGGTCAGGTTAGTGCCGTCGCCTGGGGCGGGCCTGCGATGATCTCGGCGTGGCTGAATCCTCTGCTGCGCCCGGTGGCGGCGTTCTGGTGCTGGCGGGCACGCCGCTGGGTCGGATCGCCGATGCCTCGCCGCGTCTGGCCGAGGAGCTGGCGAGCGCGGACGTGATCGCGGCCGAGGACACCCGGCGTCTCCGGCGGCTGCTCAGCGACCTCGACGTCACCGCCTCCGGACGAGTGGTCTCCTACTTCGAGGGCAACGAGGAGGCCCGCACGCCCGACCTGCTCGAGGAGCTGCGGCAGGGCCGACGCGTCGTGCTCGTCACCGATGCCGGCATGCCGAGCGTCTCCGATCCGGGCTACCGGCTGGTCGCGGCGGCCGTCGCCGACGGGATCACGGTGACCTCCGCGCCCGGACCCTCAGCCGTGCTGACCGCGCTCGCGCTGAGCGGACTGCCGGTCGACCGCTTCTGCTTCGAGGGGTTCCTGCCCCGCAAGGCCGGCGAGCGCGCGCGTCGGCTCGCCGATCTCGTCGACGAGGAGCGGACCATGGTCTTCTTCGAGGCGCCCCATCGCACCGAGGCGATGGTCGCGGCTCTCGTCGAGGCGTGGGGCGGGGATCGTCGTGGTGCCATCTGCCGCGAGCTCACCAAGACCTACGAGGAGGTCAAGCGGGGAACACTTGCCGAGCTGGCCGCCTGGGCGGCCGACGGCATCCGTGGCGAGGTCACCATCGTGGTCGAGGGTGCGGCGGCGGATCGGGGGCACAGCGATGACCCCGAGGTACTCCTCGCGCGCGTCCAGGCGGCCGAGGCCCGCGGGGTGCCGCGCAAGGATGCGATCGTCGAGGTGGCGCGCGTCAGTGGCGTTCCCAAGCGCATCGTTTACGACCTCGTGCATCGGAGGACTGAGAAGTGAGCACCCGCCCACCGGCACCGGAGCCGCTGCCGCACCCGGTCGTCGACAACCACTGCCATATGGACATGGCGCGCGGGGAGGCGCCGGCCCTGCCCGTCGCCGAGGCGCTCGAACGCGCTGCCACCGCGGGGGTGGGCCGAATCGTTCAGGTCGGGTGCGATCTGAGTGGCTCCCGCTGGGCGGTCGAGGCGGCGAACAGCCATGACAACGTCGTCGCCGCGGTCGCGCTGCATCCGAACGAGGCGCCGCGCTTGGCGGCCGCCGGCACGCTCGAAGAGGCGCTGGCCGAGATCGAGACCCTCGCCCAGGATCCCCGTGTCCGCGCGCTGGGGGAGACCGGGCTCGACTACTTCCGCACCGACGAGTCGGGGAGGGCCGCGCAGCACGAGTCCTTCCGTGCCCACATCGCGCTGGCCAAGCGCTTCGATCGCACGCTGATGATCCACGACCGCGACGCGCACGACGATGTCCTGGCGGTGCTCGACGAGGTGGGTGCCCCGGACCGCTGGGTCATGCACTGCTTCTCCGGCGATGCCGACTTCGCCCGCCACTGCCTCGACCGCGGCGCCTACCTGTCGTTCGCCGACACCGTCACGTTCAAGAACGCCGAGCCCCTTCGCGATGCTCTCAGGGTGGCGCCGCAGGACCGCATCCTGGTCGAGACCGACGCCCCCTTCCTGACGCCGCACCCCTATCGCGGTCAGGACAACGCGTCCTATCTGATCCCGCTCACCATGCGTGCGATGGCCGAGGCGCGAGGCGACGACCTGGAAGCCCTGTGCGTGGCGGTGGACGCGAACACGAGCGGCGCCTACGGCGGCGGTTGGTAGCCCTTGCTTGCAGGTTGCAAGCAGCCTGGCTAGCAGCGGATATGCGCCTCTGTGATCCAGATCGCACGAATAGGGTGAAGCTGCCCACCCTCTGAGCGTAAGACCGGACCTCGTGTCGGCTCTCATTTTGGGTTTGCGCCGCTAACTGTGTTTTGGTTCCGGCACAGGAAAGCCGATCCCCGTGTGGTTTCGGACCCCGATAGCGGCCAAGAATCCTCATCCGAGGCGGTCCGCGGAAATAGGAGCGAACCCGTGCGCAGCTTCATCACGCACCTCGGACGCAACAAGCGAATCACCATCGCGCTGGCCGGAGCCAGCCTCGCTGCCCTCGCCGTCACGGCGGTCGGGTACCAGTCCATGACGACGCCCATCACCCTCGTGGTCGACGGTCACGCGCACTCGCTGCGCACCTTCGACGACACCGTGGGCAGTGTCCTCAAGAGCCAGGGAATCAATGTCGGCCCGCACGACTCGGTCGTGCCGAGCGTGAACTCGCACGTCGTATCCGGCGGTGAGATCGCGGTCGCCTTCGGTCGGCAGCTGACCATC
>JBQCJL010000400.1:0-7509 GCA_051952795.1 Marmoricola sp. | reverse complement strand
GCGACGACCCTCATCGCGTCCGCCTGCGATAGCGAACCCGGCACGGCTGCTCGAGTTGGATCACCATCTTGGTGAAGTCGTCCCGATAGGAGTCCAGCGGCTGGGCCGCCTCGAACTCGAAGTCGCGAAGCAGGACGGAGAAGATCGCCTTCATCTGCATGATCGCGAACGCGTTGCCCACGCACCGGTGCTTGCCCGCTCCGAAGGGGATCCAGGTCCAGCGGTTCTGCAGGTCCTCCTGGTTGGGATCGATGTAGCGGCTCGGGTCGAAGACCTCCGCGTTCGGAAAGTCCTCCTCGATCCGATTCGAGACCCGGGGCGAGGCGGCCAGCACCGCGCCCTGGGGAATCGTGTGCCCGAGAAGCTCGAAGTCCTCCTGCACCAGGCGCATCAACACGATCAGCGGGGGGTGAAGACGCAAGGTCTCCTTCAGCGTCGCCTCCAGCACCGGGATGGACCGTAGGGCTTGAAATGAGACCTCGGAGCCGTCCGCGTAGAGCGCGTCGAGCTCGCCGACCACCTCCTGCATCACCTCCGGATGGCGCAGCAGCTCGATCATCGCCCAGGACGCCGTCCCGGACGACGTGTGGTGACCCGCGAACATCATCGAGATGAAGATGCCGGTCACCATGTCCGCGTCGTAGCCGACCGCGATGAGCACGTCGAGGAGGTCCCGGTCGTCCTTGGGGATCTCACCCTGAGCGATGCGGGCGTCGATGATCGCCTGGATCTTCGCGACCAGCTGTTCGCGCGCCTCGTCCCGCAGCCGGAAGCTCTCGATGTCGGCGTAGGCGTCGACATAGGCGATGGCGTCGGTGCCGTGCTCGAGCTGGTGATAGATCGCCGCGAACGAGCCGTCGAGCTGCTCGCGGAAGGGCCTTCCGATGAGGCAGGACGACGTCGTGTAGATGGTCAGCTCGGCGAAGAAGTCGAGAAGGTCGATCTCCCCCTCGTCACCCCAGTCGGCGACCATGCGGCGGATCTCGGCCTCGATCGTCTGCGCGTGGCCCCGCATCATGTCACCCCGCAGCGCCTGATTCTTCAGCATCTGCTGACGCTCCTCGGGGCTGGCGTCGAACACGACGCCCTTGCCGAAGATGGGCGTCATGAAGGGGTAGGCCGCGGCTTGGTCGAGCACCTCCTCGGGAGCGCGGAAGAAGGCCTCGTTCGCCTCCGCACCGGAGACGAGGACGACCTCCTTGTCGGCGATGCGGAAGCGGCCGATGTCCCCGCACTCCTCCCGTACGCGCGTGAAGAGCGCGATCGGATCCCGGCGCATCTCCGGCAGGTGACCGGTGCCGCGCAACAGCTCGAGCAGCTCCGGGTCCTGGTCCGAGATCGGCTGGCTGACCTCGGGGATGCCCAGGAGGGCCTCGTGGTCCACAACGGTCATGGCATGTCCTTCGTCGGCGCGGGGGCGATGGGGGCTTCGGGGTTGACGTCGATGAGGCTGAGGTGGACGCCTCGCGGCGCCGAGACGACGGTGTGAACGGCCTCGGCGAGCGCAGCGGGCTTCATGAAGTGCGGGTGGCGGGCCAGACCGAAGCGCACCCACCCCTCGAGGACCTTGGCGCCCTCGTCCGCGGGCCACTCGTCGCCGATCTCGCTCCAGGTCGGACCGGGACGCACCAGACTGACGCGCACGCCGGTGCCCTCGAGCTCCATCTGCATGGAGGCGGCCATGCCCTCGAGTCCCCACTTGCCGGCGGCGTAGGCAGCCATGAACGGCCGCGCACGGACGGCCACATCGGAGGAGATCAGCACGAGGTCGCCTCGGCGACGCTCGACCATGCCGGGAACGAAGGCGTGCACGACCCGATGCGCACCCACCAGATTGAGATCCAGCTCGCTGGCGAAGCGATCCGAGCTGATCTCATGCACCGTGCCGGGGGCGGTGCTGCCCGCGTTGCTGATCACGACCTCGATGTCGCCCAGATCAGCGGTCGCCTTGGCCGCGAACTCGCCTACCGAGTCCTCGCTGGTGACATCGAGGGGATGAGCGACGGCCTCGCCGCCACCGTGACGGATCTCCTGGACGAGCTCGTCGAGGCGGTCGGTCCGGCGGGCGCCGAGAGCGACGGGATAGCCGCGTGCAGCGAGCAGCCTCGCCGTGGCCGCGCCGATGCCGGAGGAGGCACCGGTCACCACGGCCGGTCGCCGCTCGGGATGCCGGGGGAAGCCCATCAGGCGCTCCGCCGCACGAAGGTCGTCGGCAGGGTGGCGAACCCCCGCACGCTGGTGGAGTGCACGCGGACCGCGCGATCGCGGTGGACCTCGAAGCGCTCCACCTGACGCACCAGCTCGGCGAGGACGATCCGGGCCTCGAGCCGCGCCAGGTTGGCCCCTAGACAGAAATGTCGGCCGGACCCGAAGCTCAGCGATCGCCCCAGCTCGGCCTTGTCGCGCTTGAGGTCGTAGACGGTCGGGTCGGTGAAGACACGCTCGTCGCGGTTGGCGGAGCCGAGCAGCACCAGCAGCTTCGACCCCGCCGGGATGGTGGTGTCGTGCACCGTGACGTCGGTGCTCACATAGCGAGCGATCATCTGGCTCGAGGTGTCGTAGCGCAGGGTCTCCTCGACCCAGGGGGCCACGGCCTCCTCGGGATCCTCGGCCGTGAAGACGTCCTTCTGCTGGGCCTCGTCGGCGGAGAGATGGAAGAGAGCGTTGCCCAACAGCTTCGTGGTCGTCTCGTTGCCTGCCACGACCATGAGGAAGAGGAAGGCCATGATCTCGCCATCGGTGAGGCGATCTCCGGCGACCTCGGCGACCGTCAGCGCGCTGGTGAGATCCTCGGTCGGCTCCAGGCGCCGCTGCTTGACCATCTCCTCGTAGTAGGAGACGAGCTCGAACGCGGCGAGCATCCCCGCCTCGGGGACGTCGCGTACGCCGCCCTCCCGATGCACCACCAGATCGGCGAGGCGCCGTACCTCGTCGCGATCGGCCTCGGGCACGCCCATCATCTCGGAGATGACGTCCATCGGGAGCTTGCCGGCGAGGTCGGCGATCCAGTCGGACTCCCCCACCTCCTCGGAGGTCTCGAGGACTCGCGCCAGGTACTTCTCGGTCAACTGCTGGATCCGGGGAGCGAGCTCGCGCACCCGCCGCGGCGTGAAGGCGGCCGAGACGAGCTTGCGAAGCCGCGTCTGAGCGGCGCCGTCGAGGGCCAGGAAGCTCATCACGCGGTGCGCGTCCGGGGTCCACGCGCTCGCATCGAGGGAGACGCCCATGCGGTTGGAGAAGGTCTGATCATCGCGCAGCGTGGTGAAGACGTCGGCGTGCCGGGAGAGCACCCACAGATCGTCGGCCGGCACGTAGTGCACGGGCGCCTCGGCACGGAGCCACGCATACGTCGGATACGGGTCTTCGTGGAAGGCGTAGTCGTACGGATCAAACACCGGACTGGACACCTGTCCAGGTTAAGCGAACTCCCCGGGCTACCGCAAGAGGCGACGGGACGATCTCGCGGTCTCGCCGTCACCGACGACGACATCGACGACTTTGCCCAGCACCTCGGCCAGGTCGTCATAGGCGAACAGGCCCATGCCTGCCTGCAGCAGTGCGCCGCTGAACGCGAAGCCCAGGGTCTGCAGGACGTCGGGATCGGCATCCTCGCCGATCGCATCGCGGAAGTAGTCGATCCACAGCGAGCCGACGGCGAGCCGCAGGCGCTCCACCTCCGGATCGCTCGCCAGCATGCTCTTGTTCACCGCGGCCGCGAGCGCGGGCGCCCCTGCGATCACGCCGGCCAGGTATGTCACCACTTGGTGCGCGCGGGCCTGGGGGCTGCGCGCGGTCAGGGACAGTCCGGGAGGGGCGCTGAACAGGCGCCAGAAGAGCTCGGAGAACAGATGGTCCTTGGAGGCGAAGTACGTGTAGGCCGTAGCCGGGGACACGCCCGCGCGTTGAGCAACCATCCGGATTGTCATCTGCTCATGGCCCACCTCGTCGAGAAGGCCGCTCGCGGCGGCGAACAGCTTCTCGACCGTTTCAGCTTGGCGCTCATTCAGCGTTCGACGAGGAGAACTGGACAAGTGACTGGACACGCGCACAGGTTACGGCGCGCCACGCCGATCAGCAACGAGCAGGGGCTAGAACTTGTTCCAGTTTTGGCTTACCCTCACCGCATGGCCAGCACAAACCAAGGACTTCGACGCGCCTGGATCGCCGTTGTCACCGCGCTGATGTTGTCCGCCACCGCGTGTGGCGGCTCAGCGATCAGCCCCACGGCCGCCGCGTCCGCCAACTGCAAGGCGAACGGCGACTGCAACAACGGCGGTGGCGGCAACGGCGGAGGCGGTACGGGAGTCGGCAGCGGCATCGATGCGGGCGTCGGCACCGGCACTCCCTCCTCCGGCGCCTCCGGTGCGGCCGGGTCGACCTCGGGCGGCGGTTCCGGTGCCTCGGGCGGCTCTGGCGGCTCGGGTGGCGGAGCCAGCACCACCGGTGGAACCGGGTCGGCGACGGCGGGCCTGGCCGCGGGGAGCTGCGCCGGCTTCAAGAACGGCCCGGGTATCACCGCCACCACCATCACGATCGGAAACTCCTCCGACATCAGTGGCCCGGTGCCCGGCCTATTCACCGCGGCACAGCAGGCCACCAAGGCGTATGTGGCCTACTTCAACGCGACGTCGACGATCTGTGGTCGCAAGCTCAAGCTGTTCACCCAGGACAGCCAGACCTCGGGCAGCGGCGACCAGCTCGGCTATCAGAACCTGTGCTCGAACTCCTTCGCCGGCGTCGGCTCGATGTCGGCTTTCGACTCCGGCGGCGCCCAGACCGCGCAGAGCTGCGGCCTCCCCGACATCCGGACCGCCATCACCACCAACGAGCGTGCGGCCTGCAGCACCTGCTTCGCCTCCCAGGGCAGCAACGCCGCGTACTACGAGAACGCGCCGTTCACCTACTTCTTCACCAAGTACCCGAGCGTGAAGAGCCACCTGGCGTTCGCCTACCTGAACGCGGGCGGCTCCGCCGAGAACGCCCAGACGATGAGGTCGGTGGCCCAGAAGCTGGGGGCGACCAACGTCGACATGGAGCAACTCGGCGTCAGCGACCTCAGCTACGACAGCTATGTGCAGTCGATGAAGAGCAAGGGCGTGCAGATGGTGGTCTTCACCGGCGCCTACCAGAACACCGTGAAGATGCAGCAGTCCATGAAGTCCAACGGGTTCGCGCCCAAGGTCTTCCTGCAGGACCCGACGATCTACGACCCGGCCTACGTCAATCAGGCGAGCAGCGCCGGAGTCGGCAACGGCACCTACGTCTACGCGAACTTCCTGCCCTTCTCGCTCGCGTCGACCAACAAGGAGATGTCGACGTACCTCGCCTGGTTGCAGCAGGTCGCCCCCGGCGCGAATCCCACTTTCTACGGGGTGTTCGCCTGGTCCGCAGCCGCGCTGTTCGTGCGCCAGGCGATCCTGCTGGGCGGCAAGCTGAACCGAGCCAGCCTGGTGAGCGCCCTGCGCGGTGTCAACAACTGGACCGACAACGGCATGACCGCGCCGCAGAACGTGGGCGGCAAGATCAACGGCTCGTGCTGGCGGATGATCCAGCTGCAGGGCGGTCGTTGGAACCCTCTGGGCGGCTACCAATGTGACGGCGTGACCCACCGCTGATCATGGGCGCCTTCCTCTCCTACACCGTCGTCGGGCTCTTCACCGGAGCCGCCTACGCGATCGCCGCCGCAGGCCTCGTGCTCACCTACAACACCACCCGCGTCTTCAATATCGCCCACGGGGCGTTCGGCATGGTGTTCGCGTTCCTGTACTGGGATCTCAGCCAGAGGCAGGGCCTCCCGGTCTGGGCCTCGCTGATCCTGGTGCTGCTCGTCGTCGCACCGTTGACGGGGTGGCTGGTGCAGCGCTTCCTCGCGCGCAACCTGGGCGCTGCACCCGTCGGGGTCTCGCTGGTGGTGACCGTCGGTCTCCTGGTCACCATGATCGGCATCGCCACGCAGATCTGGCCGGCCGCATCGCGCAATCTCCCCGAGTTCTGGAACGGTCACCTGATCCACATCGGGAGCGTGTACATCTCTGACCACCGGGTGCTCACCATCGTGCTCTCGGGCGTGGTGGCCGGCGGCCTGTACCTCTTCCTCAACAAGACCAGGCTGGGCACGGCGATGCGCGCGAGCGTCGACAACCCCGAGCTCCTGCAGCTCTACGGCGGTCGGCCGCAGCTCGTCTCCGCGGTCGCGTGGGGCATCGGGATGTCGTTGGCCGCGCTGGCCGGCATCCTCCTGACCCCCACGATCGGGTTGCAGTACTACGACCTCACCCTGATCGTGATCAGCGCGTACGCCGCCGCCCTCCTGGGCAAGCTCACGAGCCTGCCGCTGACCTACCTCGGGGCGATGGTGCTCGGCCTGCTGACCCAGTACGCCATCGGCTACCTCCCCACCTCCGGCGGACTCGCCGGCGTCCGCGGCGCGATGCCGGCACTCTTCCTCTTCGCCCTCGTCATCCTGTTGCCGCGCGCGCCGCTGCGGATCGGACAGGTGAAGGGCCTCAAGGCTCCGCGGGTTCCCACCGCCGCCAAGTCCTCGATCTGGGCCGGCATCTTCGTCATCGTGGCGGCGTTCGTCGCGCTGTTCTACTCCGACGCCAACCTGCTGCTGTGGGGAACCGCCATCGCCTACGCGATCCTGGTGCTCTCGCTCGTGCTGCTCACGGGCTACGGCGGGTACGTCTCGCTGGCGCAGTTCAGCCTGGCCGGCGTCGGCGCCATGGTGTACGCCAAGGTGGACCAGCCGAACCTGGTCGGCCTGCTCATCGCAGCCGGCACGACCGCCCTGGTGGGCGCTCTGGTGGCACTGGCCGTCCTGCGCCTGACCGGTCTGTACCTGGCGCTGGCCACCCTCGCGTTCGCCGAGCTGATGGACAACCTGATCTTCGGCCAGTCCTGGGCCTTCGGGTCGGGCGGAACGCTCAATGCCAAGCACATGTCGCTGTTGGGTCTCAGCCTGCCGGGACTCGGGAGCTACACCTTCGTGATGGCGCTCATCTTCGTGGTGATCGCCCTGGTGGTGCTGGCGCTGCGCCGCGGGCCGCTCGGCCGCGTCGTGGTCGCGAGCCGCGACAGTCAGACCGCGGCCGGCACCCTCGGACTCGACCTTCGCTGGTTCCGCGTCGGCCTCTTCGCCCTGTCGGCGTTCATCGCCGGTATCGCGGGAGCGCTCTACGCCGGACTCCGCGGCACCGTGGGCGCCAGCGACTTCATCTTCTTCCAGAGCCTGCTGCTCCTCCTCGCGGCGGTCGTCTTCGGCGTCACGACGGTGACGGGTTGCCTGGTGGCCGGGTGGTTCCTGATGTACCTGCCGGTGGCGCAGTCCAACCACCCGCAGATCGCAGGCGTCCTCTTCATCATCCTCGGCATGGGCGCGGTCGCTCTCGGTCGCGACCCCAACGGTCTCGCGAACCGGCTCTTCGAGCTCGTCCCCTGGATCCGCAGCACCGGCTATCCGGCATTGGTGCGTCGCTTCCCCGGCCTCGCCTTCGAACGGGTGCGACC